>JAIRNB010000326.1 GCA_031258265.1 Treponema sp.
GATATACCAGGTCAGGATACACGGCGAATGGAACCGGAGTGAGATTGCCCAAAGGATCAAGAAATTGTTCGAAAAGTTAGAAATAGACAGCCTAACCTGAGCGGAGTTAGGGCTTAATATACAACCTATGGTTGCTTTCTTCGCGCAAGGGATGGACGCTATCGGAGTTCCTCCGATAGCTCGACCTCTTCTATGCTTTGCATGTAAGAGGTCGCCGGTGGATAGGAAGTGGTTTAAATAGCTTGATTAGTCCCTTCGGTACTAATCAAGCTGACCAATAGAGCGGAAATACCGGAAAAATTGCGGAGCAATTCTGAGGAATTGGAGCACTGGAACGCGAAAGCGTTCCACAGCCCGGTTTTTGCGTGCATGGCACGCAAAAATGCGCCCGTAAACAAACAGAAAAAGTAAACACCGGTCCCCTGGGATCATTCCGGGTGAATCCCTCCCTACCCCTATTCCCAGGGGAGGAACATCCAGCTTTCCCCCGAACAATGGAGAATCCCCTGGGCGGAATACCATACCTGGACGCCGGGGCCGGTCCCCACCGGAAAGACACAGGGGCCGGCCCCGAATTCGAGGGCCGGGGCAAAGGGGGACGGGGAGATCCAGGGACCCGGAGCCGCCGGGATACTAAGGGCCGAAGTTTCCATGGCGCTAAGCCACTGTTTGCGGAAGCCGGAACGGATCGTCTTTTCCGCAACCGCTTCCCAGTCGGCCCGCCATGGGTCCTCCCGAATCTCCTGGGGAACGGCGGAATCGGAGAATAAAGCCCGGAATTTGGGCCAGTTAAAATTCCTGCCCCGTTCCAGGACTTCCAAATCCCCGCCCTCCGCCCCCTCAAAGGCCGCCCCTTCAAGGGCCTGGTAGAACCATGCGTCCACCCCGCCCTGCCAGCTCAGAACAAGATGCCGGGCGGAAGCCCCCGGAGGCAGGGCGTCGAAGGGAAGGATCAGGCCGGCGGGCCGGAAATCGCCGGGCTTAAGACCGCGGGCCGGCCAGTAAGGCCAGGCAAAGACCGGACCTGTGGCGGAGGGGGGAAGAAAGAGTTCCCCGCCGTCTTCAAGGTAGCTCTCGTTTGCCTCCCGCCCTCCTTCCGTATGGTAACGGACAAACCAGCGGGGATTCCCCAAAATTTCCGTCCAAAGGGCCGGCAGGGGGGGAAATTCCAGCCGGACGGGGCTTTCCCCTTCCCGCAGCTTGCAGGACAAAAGGAGGAGGCATAAGAGGCCGTAGCATTTTTTCATATCCTTTATGGACACAGAAAGGGATTTTCACTTATCTTTTTGGGCATTTTTTCGTAAAATCTTTGAATTTTTTAGTACATTGCCTAATTGCTACAATTAGTGCATACTTTTTTACAGATGGCAGATAATGATAACTATCCAAGTTTGCTTTCCCAAGCCTTGCACGCCCGGGCAGACTGGATCGAAAAGTCCGAGATGGCAAAATTTAAAGAAGAGCTTCGGACTTTCCAGGTTTCCTATGCCGCGCTGTACAATATTTTTCTTAAAAAGGGCCTTATCCACGAAGATCCTTATAAACAGGAAGCCAGAATCGGGGAGATCGAAGTACCCAATACCTCAGGCTTCAGCGAAGCGGAACGGGTAGAACAGTTAAGTATCCGCCTGGCGAACTACGATAACCAACTGGATTTCCTGGTCAATTTTTATCAGTTTAACGTGGAATTCCTCAACCTGGACCGGATCAAGCGAATCCTGGGACTTATTAAATTCGTCGATTGGGCGCATCTCTCGATGGATTCCCCCTTTCCAATCACCAAGGCGGTGATGGAACTAACCATATCCGCCAAGAACGGCCTGGACCCCCTGACTCTAAGCCTTTTTAACGAATCCCTCAGCAAAGCCTCCAGGACCACCGGGGCAATCATCGGTTACCTTAAAATCCTCAGCGACTATCACCGGGAATCCTATAAATTTGAACTGCGGGCCGCCATAACCGGGGACATGAAGCCCGGGGAAGTTACCCTGGGGGCCGTCAAAAAGAAATTCGCCTCCGCCATGCCGGGCAGACCCTTCTATCCCGATCTGGTGGAAGAGCTTATCAAAGAAGATTACTCCGAAGACGGACCGGCGCTGCGGGAAAAGATACTAAAGAACCTCCAGGTGGAAGAGGCCAAGCCAAAACTGGAAAAGCCGCAGGTTTCCTTTAAGCAGGTCCTCATAGAAGGACTGCAGGTTATCGGGAACGTCAGCAATACCCTGCAGGAAATTGCCCCCAAGATCGACGAAAACGAGACGGCAATCTCCAACAGGAAAAAGGGGTTCTGCCAAAAGATCCGCCGTCTGATACAGCAGATCATGGGCAGGGAGCCGGACCCGGTCATCCTGGAACTTAAATATACGGACTCCGTCCGCGGAACCCAGGCACGGGAAAAGGTCAACTATAAAACTTTCCGGTCGGATCTGGACAAGCGGATTCGTGTTTTGGGAAGCTATGCGGCCCGGGGATCGATCCCCCAAAAGCTGGCCAGTTTAAGCGAGGAACAGCTTACCCAAATTCTGGACCGGTTTATCAGGGACATGCAGAATACCCACCGGACCCTCAGCGCCATGGACGATTTTTTTAAGGCCGACGCCGGAGACGGAGAGCGGGAGAAGGTAAAGGGAATTAAACCGGAACTGGCGGCCATGAAAAACTCCATTGTCAGGGCGAATCAGATCCGCTATGAATACAGCGCCCGTAAAGAAGAAGAGGAGCAAATGCGGAAACTCGGCATTGCTCCGGGAGAATAATATGCGTCAAAGTTTCCGTTTTTTTTTCATACTGGTAATTTTTACCCTGTTCCTGGGAGCCTGCCAAAGCCCTCCCCCCGTCAAGGCCCCCCCGGAGATTCCCGCCCCGCCGGAAGCTCCCGTCTTGGAAAACCCGGAGGAGCTTTCCCCCGGCCCTGATACGGCGGAGACCCGGCCCCGGACTTTACAGCGGGACGAACTTACCATTTCCTTCGGCAAAGCGGATGTGGAACTGGACCCCCGGAAATCCTACATCGCCAGCGAGGCGCAGCTTTTCACCGGCCTTTACGAGGGCCTTTTTTCCTATCATCCCGTTTCCCTGGAACCGGTACCCGGAGCGGCGGAAAAATGGGAAGTTTCGGAAGACAAAAAAACCTGGACCTTCACGATTCGGAATAACGCGGCCTACTGGAACGGAGACAATCTGCGGGCGGAAGATTTTCGGGCGGCCTGGATTTCCCTCCTGGACCCAAAACGGGAATCCCCCTATTCAGGACTCTTCGATGTGATCCAGGGTGCCAAGGATTACCGCACCGGTAAGGTTTCCAACCCGTCCACCGTGGGAATAAAAACCGAAGGGGATAAGACCCTTATCATCAGCCTGGCTTCACCGGCATCCTTCTTCCCCCTCATGCTCTGCCATCACTCTTTTAGCCCTGTACACCCCTCAATGCTGGAAAAGGAAGACTGGTCCGCCGGTCCCCCGCTGTCCAATGGGCCGTTTTACATCCTGGAACAGGATTTCTCGGAGGACGGCTTAAATAAGCTGGTACTGGCAAAAAACAGTTATTACTGGGATTCCCGGCGGGTAAACCTGAACCGGATCACCATCCTCTATACCGAAGACAACGAGGAAGCCAGCGCCCTGTGGAATTCCGGGCAGGCCCGGTGGATTGCCGGGGATGTCAACCTGGAAACCCTGACGGACCGTTCCGGCATCATGGTAAACCCCATGTTCGCCACCCACTATTACTTTATCCGTTCCGCGGAAAAACCGTGGTCGGATCACCGGGTACGCCGGGCCCTTGTCCTGGCCCTGCCCTGGGAGGAAATACGGCAGGGTTACTATCTTCCCGCCACCACCCTAATCTACCCCATCCAGGGTTATCCCAAAATCGAAGGCCTCACCCATACCGATGTGGCCGAAGCCCTCCGCTTGCTGGAAGAGGCGGGCTTCCCCAAGGGGGAAGGGCTGCCGGAACTGATACTGCGGATCGGCCCCTCCCAGGAGGCGGCCCGCATCGGGGAACTCATGGCCGTAACCTGGAAAGAAAAACTGGGGGCGCCGGCGCGGATCGAGGTAGTCCCCTACCGCCAATACCTCAATTCCCTGAAACAGGACGGCTATACCGTAGGTTCTTCCTCCTGGATCGGGGACTTTGCGGACCCCTACACCTTCCTGCAGATCTGGCGGCGGGATTCCAACCTGAACGACGCCCGCCTGGACGATATGGACTATGAAGCCCTCATAGAAAAATCCATGACCCAGGAAGGCAAAGAACGGTTAACAACCCTGGCGGAGGCGGAAAAACTGCTCCTGGACCGGGGAACGATAATCCCCATCTCCTACAGTCCGGCCCTAAACATCGTAGATACCGGGGAACTGGACGGCTGGTATCCCAACGCCCTGGACATCCACCCCTTCAAGTACCTCGCTTTCAAAGGCTACCGTCCCCTGCCGGGGGTAACGCTGCTGTTAAAATAGGCCG
>JAIRNB010000048.1 GCA_031258265.1 Treponema sp.
TCGCGTCCTCCAGGGTATAGGCTTCCAGGGCCGCGGCGTTGGCGCCCCCCCGGTCCCTTACGCAGTTCCGCTGAACAGGGCAGGCCCATTTAACAGCGTTGGTGATGATAAGCTGTATCTCTTTCTGATGGTAGACAGGGAAGGTCTCATGGCCGTTTTGGAGGTAGAAGATCTTCCCCTCCCCCCGCCGCCAGGTACAGCCGGAACGGAATACTTCGCCCCCCTGGAACCAGCTAAGAAAGATAAGTTCATCGGGCTGGGGTATGCCAAAGGGTTCCCCATAGGTTTCGTCATGGGGAACGGTAAAGGTTTCCCCCAGGCCCTGGACTATGGGGTGGTTCTTCGTAATGGTCCACAGCCGGACCTTTTCACCAGCTTCCCGCCAGCGGAGATTGTAGGTGTCCGTCCCCAGGAGCATCTGAAAAGGTTTGGATGCGTGGCCGGAATGGAGGGCCACGAGGCCCATGCCGTTTATCACCCGGTTTACCGCCGCGGCGGCCACCTTATCGTCAACCTCGTGGTGTTTCATGTGGCCCCACCAGATCAACACGTCCGTGTCGTCCAGAATCGCCTGGCTCAGGGTCTCCCGGTGATCCTGCAGGGTGGCGCAGCGGATGGTCCCGACAGCCCCGTCTTTTTCCAGGAAACCCTTAATAGCGCCGTGAATCCCCTGGGGATAGATGGCGCGGACCTCCGCTACCGTGGTCTCGTGAACAAATTCGTTGTAAATAGTTACGTTTATCTTCCGATCCATGTAATGCCTCCTAATTGAAGTTGTCCCAAAACTCCGGTTTTTGGAACAGCCGCCTTATATTTTTACCCAGCGTTCATTCTCAAAGGAATCGACCACCGCGTCCAGGGCCCTTTGACTGGCAAGCCCGTCCTCTATGAGCGCCGCCAGGCCGTCGGACTTTTCATTGATAATATCCGCGAAGGACTGCATCTGATCCCCCCGGTAAGAGGGGGGAACGGGAATCTTCACGAAGGTATTGAGCTGCCCCAGGGGCTGGCCTACGCAAATTTCAAGTTCATCGAGCCCCGGATTCTCGTCCAGTTTGTATACCAGGGCCCCCTTACGGCCGTAGATCTCCAAACGCTGGAAATTACCCCGGCCAAAGCCAAAACGGGTAATCTCAAAAACCGCGGATACCCCGCCTTCCATACGGGTCAGGTAGTGGCAGTAATCATCCACATCGACGGTCCCCTTCCTCGGGGCTTCGGGAAGGGACCGTTCCTTTACAAAAGTACCGGCGTCTCCTGTCACCCTGGTATACTCCCTGCCGCTGACAAAACGGGCCAGGTCCAGGGCATGGCAGCCCAAATCCCCCAGGGCGCCGGAACCGGAGCGGGCCTTTACAAAACGCCATACCAGGGGTGTGGCAAGGTCCGGATTCCCCCAGGACTGAAAATACTGCATATAAACATGGTAGAGTTCCCCCAGGGCGCCGCTTTGAACCAGATGCCGGGCGTAACGGGCGGCGGCCTTAAACCGGTAAGAAAAACAGACCATATTTTTTATAGCCCGTTCCTTCGTAAGCCGGACCAGGGTTTCGGCCTCCCCGGCGTTCATCGTTACCGGTTTTTCCACCGCGTAGGGCTTACGGGCGTTCAGCGCCTCCATAACCATTTCAAAATGACGATCATTGGGGGTACAAATATCCACCGCCTCCACCTGGTTCGAGGCAATAAGATCGTGGTAATCGGTAAAACGCATGGAACTGCCGATTTTGTAAAGGTCCCCAAGGCGATCTAGCTTTTCCCGGTCAATATCGCAGAGCGCGGTAAGCTCAAAATCCTTACACTTCACTATACCGGGCAGGTGAACGCCCCCCGCAATTCCTCCAAGCCCGATAACTCCAATTTTGATTCCCGGCATATCGCTGTTCCTCCTTGGCATAAAATTCTTAACGGTTAACTCTTCAACCCTTCAACCCTTGAGCGCGCCATTGGTAAGCCCCGCAATGATATAACGCTGCATAGACGAGTATAGTATGATAACCGGTAATAAGGCGAGAAGGAAAGCCGCAAAGGCCAGGTTTGATTCAAAAGAATACTGGTTTTTAAAATTAAACATAAAGAGCGGCATGGTCCAAAAGCTGTTGGATTTATTTAAAACCAAAAGAGGAAGAAGAAAATCGTTCCATACCCACAGGGCGTTAAGAATGACGATGGTGGCGGTCATAGGCGCTATAAGGGGATAGATGATCCTAAAAAAGGTCTGGGGTACATTGCAGCCATCCATGAAAGAGGATTCCTCCAGTTCCAGGGGAATGGATTTTATATACCCGGTATAAAGAAACACCGACTGGGTTAAGGCCAGGGACAGATAACAAATAATAAGCCCCGCGTGATTCATCAGGTTGACTTTTTGCATCATCAATGTCAGGGGAACCATGATCACCTGAAAGGGAACAAATATGGCCAGGAGAAAGTAAAAGTAAAAACCCTTGTACAGCCTGGAATGATCCATGTTCCGGGCGATTGAATAGGAAACCATGGGGGTAAAAACGGCGATCAGGGAAACCGAAACCACGGTAACAAACAGGGAATTCCGTACATAGAGCAGGAATTTTGACCGGGTTAGGATGTACTGCATGTTCCCAAGGTAAAAAGAACCGGGGGGCAGGAAGAAATTCCTGGCAATTTCATCGGGAGTCTTAAAGGCGGTAATTACGGTTAAATAAATGGGAAAAATTATCGCCAGGGCCCCAAGGCTAAGAAATAAATATGACACCGCCCTTTCGGGCTTGGATATGGTACTCACCGTTCACCCACCTCCTTCTTTCCAAGGACCGAAAACTGCAGGGAAGAAACCAGGGCGATGATCAAAAACAGTACCACCGACTGGGCAACCCCAAAACTATACTTATTCTCCACAAAGGCGTTCCGGTATATCAACAGGCTTATAGATTCGGTGGCCCGGCCGGGGCCGCCGTCGGTCATGCCCCGGGCCAGATCAAAAAGGGTGATCCCCCCTTTCAGGGAAAGAACCAGTACCACGTTGATAATGGGGATAAGGAACGGCAGGGTAATAGACTTGAATTTATGATAATTCCTGGCCCCGTCAATCGTTGCCGCCTCATACAGTTCATTGGGAATAACCTGGAGGCCGGCAATAAACAGCACCGTGGGAATTGCCAGGCCCTGCCAAAGATTCACTATGAGGATTCCAAACTGGGCAAGCCTGCTGTCCGACAGGATGTTCGTCTTAAGAATTTCGATATTCAGGGCTTCACCAATTCTGGGGCCCACCCGGTAGAGAATCTCGTTCCACATGAGCCCAATAACCACCAGCGAAAGGACGGCAGGAAAAAAGAAGATGGTCCTATAGAAGGTCCGCGCCCTGATCTTGGAATTCAAAATCAGGGCTATGGCCATGGACAGGATTAGGGTTCCGGCAACCAGCATCAGGGTATAACGCAGGGTAAAGAAAACCGAATTCCGCATCCGGCTGTCGCTAAACATTTTTATATAATTCTCTATCCCCACCACCTTGTAAGAACGGGCCAGGCCGTTCCAGTTGGTGATGGAGTAAAAGAGTCCGATAAAAACCGGAGTAATCACAAAAAATGTGTACAACACCAGGGCGGGAATAACAAAGGAAACATACACACCCCGGTTAAGCCTGTTAATAAGCCGGCTGTCCTTTTTCATTACATCCCCTTGTAATTCTTCAATTCCGCGTCCATTTCCTTGTAAAACGCCTCTTTGTTAAAGTTGGTGAGGAAGTTTTGCTGGACAATATTGTACTGATCGTAACAGCCGGCCGGCCAGTCGTCGGTAAACCAGCCTGCGTATGTCCTGCCCGCCTGGATCATGCTGGTAACCGGCTGGTACTGGGGAAGACCGCTTTTTACGCCTTTAATGCAGGATACCGAACCGTCTAAATCGGCCCAGATTTGAACCCCCCGGTCAAAGAAGAAATTCACAAATTTCCCAGCCGCATCCCCATGGGCGGCGCTCCGGGGTTCCGCTCTCAGCATGATCACATGATCGATGCCCCAATGAACCTTGGTATCCTCCGCCTTCGCCCTAAACTTGACCCACAATTTTCTCATATTTCTGCTATACTCCCGTAAAAGCCAAGAACTCTGGGGAGGGGAATATGGCAGAAGGGAAACATTTCGATATGGCGGAGGAATTTGCGGG
>JAIRNB010000391.1 GCA_031258265.1 Treponema sp.
TCCTGCGCCATCAATTTTGCCGCGATTCAGGCCGAAATGCCCGACTTAAGCGGTAAAGCGGATGGAACATACCGGGGTGAATACGATCTGCCCAAGACGCCGGTAAAGGTTATGCTGGATGTGCATACGGAAAATGCCCGAATTACCGCCATAGAGATAGTAAAACACCAGTGTTCGCCTATAGGAAAAAAAGCGGAAAAAATAACGGATTCCATCATTGAACAGCAGAGCCTGCAAGTCGACGCCATTTCCGGGGCAACCGGAAGCAGTAAAGCGATATTAAAAGCCGTGGAGGCCGCGCTAAAGTAGGAACGGCTGCGAATTGACGGCCCTCATCCTGTTGTGGGGTTATGGGCGCACCCGGATTCGAACCAGGGACATCCTGCGTGTAAAGCAGGCACTCTAACCAACTGAGTTATGCACCCGTTCCCCTAAATTATCAGAAGTCGGCGTTCCCTGTCAATGCCTGACCCGGCTTAAACGCCCGTCCCCGCCTTGCCTCAGCTTAGGCCCTTAAGATACTCGATGCTGTCCCGGGCGCACTCCAGCGGGGTCTTGCCCGGGGTGGGAAGATCCTGTTCAACCACCACCCATGAAGCCCCCGCTTCCCCGGCGGCCTTGAGGATGGAAGGAATATCCTGTATGCCGTATCCAACGGCGCGGAATTCAAAGCCCCCCTTGGCGCCGGGAGCCGCCCGTCTGGTCTGGTCGATGAGTTTGTACTTGTTTTCCGGGGTAAGCCCCTCGGGAAGATAAAAGTCCTTGAGGTGAACTACCGGGGAACGGTTCCGGTACTTACGGATATATTCGCCGGGGTTTACCCCTCCAATATTGGCCCAACAGGTGTCGATTTCGGTCTGCAAAAGATCCGCGGGGATAGAATCGTAAAGATCGTCGAGAACGTATTTTCCTCGGTACTGTTGAAATTCAAATTCGTGGTTATGGTACAACAAAATCGCCCCCAGTTTTTTTGCGATCTCCCCGAGCTTGGCAATTTCTTTTTTAACCCCTTCGTAGTTTGGGCTGGTAGAACGATCCTCCTCGTTCAGGTAGGGGATGACGATATACCTGCAGCCAATCTCGATATAGCCGCCCATCACTTTTTCCGGGTCCCCCAGCATATCCCGATAGGGTACATGGGCGGATATAGCGGTTAAACCGGCCTTAAGAAGCCCCGCCTTGAACTCTCCGGGGGATTTACCGTACAAACCGGCCAATTCCACATACCGATACCCCAGATCGGCTATTTTTTGCAGAGTCTCCCCAAAGTCCAGGGCTAACTCATCCCGCACATTATACAACTGTAACATAATTGGCAGCATTTTTCCTCCTTAAACCAATCCGGAAACGGTTGCAATTTCAAAATTCAACCGTTTCGTTGGCAGTATACTCAATTTTTTATTATTACTAAAGGGCCCGCGTTGCTACCGTGTACGGCCGGGGAGCAGAAATTATGGAGCGAGCCTAACCTTGAAGCGCGGCATACACATAAGCGGCGGCGGCGATATCTTCCGCGGCAAGTCCCAGGGCCTCAAAGATGGTGATGTCCCCCTCGGCGATCCGTCCCGGCATCCGCCCCAGGGCAAGGCCGCCGATGGTTCCCCGCAGGTGATCCTCCCCGAATAGGCCTTCACCCAGGGGTATCAGGAAATCCCCCGCCTCCCGGAGTACCGACTCCCGGGAATCGCCGTATACCCGGGCCTGGGCGACTAAGGCCGAGGGCAGTTCCCGGTCCGCCGGCCGGCAGGCCCCGACGGCGTTAATGTGGGCGCCCGCTTCAACCCAGGGGGCCTCCAGGATCGGCGTTTGGGAAGGGGTGAGGGTGCAGATAATGTCGGCGCCCTCCAGGGCTTCCCGTGGACCGGGCCGGGCCTCAATCCGCAGCCCCGTTTCAACGGCCAGGGACCGGGCAAACGCCTCGCTCCGGGAAGGGTCGATGTCCCAAACCGTCACCAGCGCAAGGGCCCGGACGTGGCGGATAGCCCGTAAATGGGAATGGGCCTGCTCGCCGCAGCCCAAAAGCGCCAGGCGGCTCGCGTTTTTCTTTGCCAGCAGGTCCGTGGCCGCGGCGCTGACCGCCCCGGTCCGGATCCGGGTGATGGCGGACGCATCAAGCAGGGCCAGGGGGCTGCCGTGGCGTCCCTCAAAAAGCAGCACAAAACCCTGGTGAGAAGGGCAGCCGGTACCCTGGTTCCCATGAAACACCGTCAGTACCTTGGCGCCGAAACAATCCTCATCCAGATAGGCGGGCATAAAGGCAAAGATACCGCCGCCGGGTAATTGATGGGGAGTACGCAGAAACTGGATACCCCGGCCCTCTTCCAGGGCGATCAGGGTCTTCTTCATCACTTCGATACAGCTTTTTTCGTCCAGGAGCCGGGTAATTTCGGCGCCGTCAATTATCCGCATCTGCGGCCTCCTTGGAAGTAGTGCCGGCGGATATGTCCGCCGGAGGGCCGGCCAGTTCCCGCCAGCGGAGGCAGGCGACCTGATGCCCCGCCGCCGCTGTTTCCGGCGGCGGATCGGATTCGCCGCAGCCTGGTTCGGCAAAGGCGCAGCGTTTGGCGAACCGGCAGCCCCTTTGAGGGTTTACGGGGGAGCTAATTTCCCCGCGGAGTAAAATACGTTTTTGTCCGGCATGGATATTCGCCACCGGAATCGCCGAAATGAGCGCCCGGGTATAGGGGTGCAGGGGCCGGGCGAAAAGTTCCCGCGAGGGGGCCATCTCGACGATCTGCCCCAGGTACATTACGGCGATGCGGTTGGAAAGGTGTTTGACCACCGCCAGATTATGGGTGATAAACATATAGGTAAGCCCCATGTCTTCCTGCCGATCCTGCAGCAGGTTTAAGATCTGGGCCTGCACGGAGACATCCAGGGCGGAGACGGGTTCGTCACAGACGATAAATTCCGGTTCCAGCGACAGAGCCCGGGCGATAACGATCCGTTGGCGGCGTCCGCCGTCAAGTTCATGGGGATAGGTATTGATCAGCCGGCGGGATAAGCCCACCATTTCCATCAACCGTAGGACCCGCCCTTCCGCGGCGTTGTTGTTTTTGTAGAGGCCATTCAACACCAGGGGATGGGCAATGGCCTCAAATACGGTCATCCGGGGATTCAGGGATGAAAAGGGATCCTGGAATATGATCTGCATCCGGCGGCGCAGGGGCTTGATCTGTTTTTTTGAATACCCCGTAATAGTTTCGCCCCCAAAGATAATATCACCCCCCGTAGGCTGGTGCAGGAGCATAATGGTCCGGCCCACGGTGGTTTTGCCGCAGCCACTTTCCCCCACAATGCCCAGGGTTTCGCCCCGGGGAATGGAAAAACTCAGGTCATCCACGGCGTGCAATTTTCCCAGGGGGGTATCAAAATACTTTTTAAGACGCCGTACCTCCAACAGGGACGCCTGGGACGGGGGGGCTTTTCCGGAGCTTTCCATTAATTACCTCCCGGGGGATCGGAAACACCGGTCTTTACCGGGAACAAGCAGCGGACCCGGTGTCCCGCGCCGGTGTCCGGTTCCGGCGGTTTTTTTTCGCCGCAGCGTTCCACGGCGAAGCGGCAGCGCTCGGCAAAAACGCAGCCCCGGGGCAAATTAAAGGGGTCGGGCATCAGCCCCTCTATGGGGGTCAGCCGCCGCAGTTCCCGGCTAATGTCCGGGATGGAACCAAAGAGGCCCAGGGTATAGGGATGGGCGGGGCTGTCGAAAATCTGTTCCAGGGCGCCATATTCGACTATTTCTCCGGCGTACATGATGGCCACCTTGTCGCAGGTATGGGCCACTACCCCCAGATCATGGGTAATTAAAAGCATGGCGGTATTTATTTCGGCCTTGAGCTTGTTGATCATCTCCAGCACCTGGGCCTGAATGGTTACGTCCAGGGCGGTGGTGGGCTCGTCGGCGATCAGTAGCTTTGGCCGGCAGGAAAGGGCGATGGCAATAACCACCCGCTGTTTCATGCCCCCGGAAAACTGATGGGGGTATTCATGGAGCCGCGCTGCGGGAATGCCCACCAGTTCCAGCATTTCCCCGGCCAATTCCATTGCCCGGCCCGGGGATATATCCTGATGGACCCGGATAACCTCGCTTATCTGATCTCCCACGGTCAGTACCGGATTAAGGGCGGTCATGGGGTCCTGGAATATCATGGACAGCTCATTCCCCCGTTTTTTCCGCAGTTCCTCATCGTTTAGGGAACCCATATCCTGGCCGTCAAAAAAGATACTCCCCCCCTCAAAACGGCCCACCTGGTCCGGCAGCAGCCGCATAATTCCCAGGGCGGTGGTGGTTTTTCCCGCCCCGGTTTCGCCCACCAGCCCCAGGGTTTCCCCCGGGGCGACGGAAAGACTTACCCCGTTCACCGCATTGACGATCCCGTTATCGGTGTGGTAACGGATCCGAAGGTCCCTGATTTCCAAAATATTTTGACCGGAGGTCTGACCGGAGGTCTTCATCTTTTCCGCCTTACCGTTTCATCTTCGGGTCCAAGGCGTCCCGCAGTCCGTCGCCCACCAGGTTAAGGGCGATGATGGTTACCACGATCATCAACCCCGGAAACACCGTTATGTTCCACGCATCCCGGATATAGGTCTGGCCGGTGCTGAGGATGGCCCCCCATTCCGGAGCCGGCGGCGGCACCCCAAGGCCGAGGTAACTTAAAGAGCTGACCGTCATGATACAACCCGCCACATCCAAGGCCACCTGGACAATAATGGGGGACATAATATTGGGGATAATATATTTCAGCACGATGATCAGATCGTTGGCCCCCAGGGCCCGGGCAGCCTCGACATATTCCTGTTCCTTAACGCTCATCACCTGGGCCCGGACCACCCGGGAAAGGCTCGGGATGCCGGAAATGGCAATCGCCATGATAAGCACAAAACTGCCCGTCCCGAAGGCGGTGACCATGGCGATGGACAAAAGCAGGCTGGGGATGGCCATAAACACGTCCATCACCCGCATAATGCCGTTATCGATCCTTCCGCCGTAATAACCGCTGACGGCGCCGAAGAGCATCCCCAGGACCAGGGCGGCCAGTTCCGCCAAAAATCCGATGGAAAGGGATATCCGCGCCCCGTAAATGATCCGGGCAAAAAGATCCCGTCCCAGCTCATCGGTCCCAAATATATGCTCCGCGCTGGGCCCTGCCAGGCGGTTTGCCATATCGATTCGGACAACCACCGTCTCGTAATCGGCAAAAAAATTCGCAAAGAGGGCGAAAAAGATGATTATTCCCATAATAACCATCCCCACAATGGAGGAGCGGTTACGGCGCATCCTGACCCAGGCTTCCCGCCAGAGGCCCTTTTTCCGGCTCAGCGCCAGGGTCCCCGGAGCCCTTGTTTCGTTGTTCAACCTGCCGCCTCCTTCAGGTCTTTCTTTTTTCCCGGCGCATATACTGGGCCTTGATCCGGGGGTCGATATAACTGTAGAGAATGTCCGTAATTAGATTAATAACGGCGAACACCACCGCGATAAAGATAACGCAGGCAAGCACCGTGGGGGTGTCTTTTTGCCGGATCCGTTCGATAAGCAGGAGGCCGATTCCCGGTATGGAGAATACGTTTTCTATGAGGACGCTGCCCCCCAGGGCCGAAGCGAAACCCATGCCCATGACGGTAACCACCGGCAGCAGGGCGTTTTTCAGGGCGTGTTTACGGAATATGACGTTTTCCCGGACTCCCTTGGCCCGGGCGGTACGAATGTAATCCTGTTTTATCACTTCCAGCACCGAGGCCCGCACAATCCGCAAATCGATGGCGGTGGATGCGGCGGCCATGGCGATGGTGGGCATGATATAACTCTTCCAGCCCGTCAATCCGCTGGTGGGCAGGAGGCCGAACTTTACCGAAAAGACCAGCATCATCAGGATGCCCAGCCAGAATTTGGGGGTCGCCGCCAGC
Organism: Treponema sp.; assembly: GCA_031258265.1. Taxonomy (GTDB): domain Bacteria; phylum Spirochaetota; class Spirochaetia; order Treponematales; family Breznakiellaceae; genus JAISFT01. The sequence goes on from JAIRNB010000391.1 coordinate 5,911, forward strand.
ACCATGCTCAGAACCATGATGGAACTATCGGTCAGGGAATTCTGCTTTACCGCGGAATAGATCCCCAGGGGAATACTGATCACCACGGTCAGAATCATGGAAAGCAGGGCAAGCTGAAAGGTGTAGGGGAAGCGGGCAAAAACCAGGCGGAAAACCTGCTCCCGGGTTGACCAGGAGGTACCGAAGTTGCCGGTTAAGACCCCGGCCATATATTTTATATACCGGATGATGATGGGATCATTCAGCCCCATTTGGTCCCGCAGGGCCGTGACTTGAGCGGGGGTGGCGTTTTGTCCCAGGATCATCCGGGCGGGGTCCCCCGGCGTTAGGGCCAGGATGAAAAAAACAATAAAGGTAATGGCGAAAACAATGGGAACCAGCATTAACAAGCGTTTGACCACATACCGAATCATTTCCGCCTCCCTTGTCCTTTACCGGCCCCGGCGCTTAAAGCCCGGAGCCTTTACTCAAAATAGGCGTCGCCGAAATACCATTGGCTGTTGATATAATATTTATACCCCTTTAGGTTCTTTACAACGACCCGGCAGTCGGCGGTATAGGAAATGGGATAGTAGGGGCTGTCCTTGGCTACCACTTCCTGGATCTGCTTTGAAAGGCGGATCTCCTCCTCCGGGTTCGTGGCAGCCAGGGCCCGCAGGATAAGATCCATCGCCTGGGGGTTGGTGTAGAAACCGAAATTCCCGGAGGAACCGAAGAAATCGCTGCTGTAATACATCTCCAGGCTGGTAACGGCATAGGGTTCGGCGGTCTGGCTGCCCAGGAGCATCATGTGTTCCCCGGCGTCCAAAAGCTCAAAGAAGGCGCCGATCTGATATTGTTCAATGGTGACGGTGATACCCGCCTGGGCAAGTACCGCCTGCATCATCTCGGCAATGGTTTTCCAGGCGTCGCTGTATATCCAAAGGCTGGTACGGAACCCATTGGGATAGCCGGCCTGGGCCAGGAGCTGTTTAGCCCGGGCGGGATCAAAGGCGCCGATCTGCACGTCGCTGTGGGCCGGCAGGGCCCCGGAAATCATGGTATTCGCCGGTTCGTCGATGCCGTTCACCAGGGATATGATGGATGCCCGGTCTATGGTGTACTGCAGGGCCTCCCGCACCAGGGGATTGTCAAAGGGCGCCCTGGAGGCGTTCACCGCCATAAAACGCATCCCCAGGGTTTTAACAATCTCGGCGTTGAGCTTCGCGTTGGACCGGGCCCGCCGAATGTCCCCTATGCCGGTTACCTGATCCACAAAATCAAATTCCCCGTTTTCAATGCCGATATACCGGCTGGTGGGGTCGTTGATAGCCCGGAAGGTTATTTTGCGGATGGCCGGTTTAAGGGAAGGATGGCCGTCCCAGCGTTCAAGGATCACCTCGTTGGAGGGGATAAAACTTACCAGCTTGTAGGGTCCGGTTCCCACGGCTATCTGCCCCCAGTTATCCCCGGCGGCTTCCACCGCCTTCTTGCTGGTGATGACCACGCTGGTAAGCTTATACAAAAGGCCGTTATTAGGGGCTTCGGTTTTCAGGATGAGCTTGTTCCCCTCGGCCCGGATACTGGTAACACCGGCCACATAATCCATGGCCTGGGGAATAGCATGACAGCGTTCCAGGGAAAAGATGATGTCTTCCATAGTGAGGGGGTCGCCGGTCTGGAATTTATAGGAGGCCGTATTCACGGTGAATTCCCAGGTCAGATTGTCCGGGCGGCTCCAGGCAGCGGCGATTTGTCCCACCACCCGGTTGTTATCATCGTAGGTCAACAGGGTATTGTAAATATGCTTCCCAATGGAACTGACGCTTGAAAAGTTGGCAAGCATGGGATCAATGGCGGTGGAAAGCTGGGAAAGGCCCGCCACCATGGTATCCTTGGGCCCGGCGCTTCCGGAATCGGCCCGGCCGCCGGCAAAGGCAGCCCCAGAGATCAAAAGGACCAGGGGCAAAACAAAAAACAAACCCGTCTTTTTCATAAACAGCTCCTTAACACAAAATTTTATAGGAAGGTATTTTGACCATGGTATCAGTTTTCAAAACATCTTATAACTATTAACCGCCGCAGACCTCGGCAAATACCCGCAGCCAGTTTCCTCCCAGGATTTTGGAAATAGCGGCGTCATCGTAACCCCGCTTAACCAGTCCCCGGCTTATGTTGATAAACTGGCGGTATTCGGTGAATCCTTCGATGGTCTCCTCCGCGGGGCCGTCCCCGGGGAGGAAGCCCAGGGTCGGCGCTATCACGTCCCGCATATGTATCAAGGACTCCAGCACTTCGCTCATGGGCCAATCGGTGCCGATCCCCACATGATCGATCCCGCAGAGCTTTACGGCATAATCCACCTGGTTTAGAAAATGCTCCATGGTGGCCTTTTTGCTGTCGGCATGGACAAAGTTCGGCATGGTTACGAGGCCCACCACGCCGCCGCTTTCGGCAATTGCCCGCAGCGCTTCGTCCCCCTTGGAGCGGTTATGGGGATAGACGCTCCGCACGCAGCAGTGGGAGGCGATTACCGGCGTCGTGGAGAGGGCGCAGGCATCCAGCACGGTTTGATCCGCGCAATGGCCGGTATCCACGATCATCCCCATTTCGTTCATCCGGGCGATAAACCGTACCCCGAAATTGGTTACCCCTGCCCCTTTGGAGCGCTCATAACATCCGGCGGCCACATGGGTTTGGGTATTGTAGGATAACTGCATAACCCGCAGGCCAAAGCGGTATAGGTTATCGATCATGTCCAAATCTTTCCCCAGGGCTAGGGTGTCCTGGCAGAGTATAAACCCCGCCTTTTTCCGTTCCTTTTTTGCCCGGCGGATGTCCCCGGCATTGAGGGCCTTAATCAGCCAGTCCGAGAAGGTGTCGAACTGGGCCTGGCAGTCGACCATGCTTTTAATCAGCTCCTCCGGCGTACCGGAGGTGTCCAACTGACGGCACCCCGCCGTGATGCCGCTGTCGTACCAGCATTCCTTAAAGGCGGGCAGTTCCCCCCGGAGGGCGTATTCCAGCATGGCGTCCTGTATCTTCTTGCGGTACTTATCCGGGGCGGAAGTTTTCAGGGGCGCATATTTTTTCTCCACCATCCGGCTAAAATCTTCTTCCAAAGAATAGGGAGAAAGGGGGCCCTGGAAGAGCATATCGATGATGATGCTCTCCTCGTGTACCCTTAGGGCCCGGTCTTCCCCGGCGGGGGACAGCTGGTAATCATATAGTCCGTATTTACCGTAATTTGCCATCAGTATTCCCTAATGTTCAATAAATGGAGTATTTTAACAAAAAATGTGTTATATATACAATAGTTTGTCGTGCCTTAAGGTTTTCCGGCATGATTTTATTTGTTGAGGGGAGGCGGTGTATGGCAAAGGACTACTATTGGGGGGCGATGAAGCTTTATTGTTCGGGGGTTTTTGAGGGTCTGGTCCACTTCAAAAAGGGGGAGATGCTTTTCAGCTATGTGGATCAGAAAAGCCGTTTTCTCGGCAGCCCCCAGCCGCCGGTTCCGGGGGATTTTATGGTGCTGCCCTTTGAGGAAATCCATAAAAAATGTCCGGAATATGCGGCGGCGGACTGGAGCGGGGAGGAGCTAAGCCTGCCCTGCGGTGATGTATACCGTGCCGCCAAAACTATCAGCGGTGAGATCGGGGCTAAACGGGAAACCGCCCAGGTCTGGGCCCAGCGGAGGGCAGACCCGGCGATTGACCTGGTTACCCTGGAAGGCCGGGTTATCGCTTTTATGCAGGCCCACCGGTACGGGCTGGAACTCGCCGTGCTGCCCGGCTTTGAGGCCCTAACCCCCCTGAATCAGTACGGCGATGCCGCCCTCTCCCAGCCTGATTACGGGATAGACTGTCTGGGGGTGTCCGCCGCGGTGATGCGGGACGGGGTAAAGCTGGCCCAGCGGGTGTTCCTGCCCTACGGCGGTCCGGAAAAGACCCGGCGGCCCACGATTCTGATCCGGAGTTGTTATACCAAGGAGCGGATGGCCTATAAACTGTCGAAATATGTCAACCGGGGTTATGCCCTGGTGATGCAGGATGTCCGCGGCCGGGGAGATTCCGGGGGAGATCTGGATCCCTTTGCCTTTGAGCGGGACGACACCAGCGATACCATCGACTGGATAATCAGCCAGCCCTGGAGCGACGGGAACGTGGGGACCTGGGGGGCCTCGTATCTGGGGCACGTGGCGGTCCAGGGGGCAACCAGCGGCCACCCAAATCTTAAATGCGTCATCGATGAAGTTAATGTGGGGTCCCCCTTCATCGACACGGTACGCCGGGGGGGCGCCCTCTGTTCCGAGCCGCTCCTGTGCTGGACCCTGGCCCAGAGCAGCGGCCAGCGGCCCGATATGTTTTATATGTCCGATGAGCCGGATTGGGATGCTATCCTCTCCATACGCCCCATAAAAGATATGGTAAAAAAGGTTCTGGGCGAGCCCGCCAACGATCTTTGGGAAAAATGGACCCGTTATGATGAAGAAAATGAGTGGTGGCAGCGGTGTAATTTTTCCCGCTTTTTTCACCGGGTTAAAGCGCCGATGCTGGTTATCAGCGGCTGGTACGACGGGGACGGATTGGGGGTAAGCGAGACCTGGCGGGGCCTTACCCGGTATGACGTACCGGGCCGCCGGATAATCCTGGGCCCCTGGGCCCACAGCCCCAATACCACCCGGGACCTGGAGGGGGTGGACCTGGGAAATGACGCGATAGTCTACAATTTTGATATTACCAACCTCCGCTGGTACGATCATTATCTAAAAGGAAAAGATAACGGCATAGACCGGGAACCCCGGGCGCTTTATTACGTGGTGGGCGAAAACCGGTGGCATAGCTCGGCGGACTGGAGCCCCGCCGAGGGGGAACTGCGGAACTGCTACTTTGGCGGGGAGCGGGCCAACTCCTGCTACGGCGGCGGGACCCTTTCCTGGGAGCTTCCCCCCGGGGAGGGCTGGGATACCTACCGCTATGACCCGGACGCCGCCTTTTCGGACCTGGTTTCAAAGCAGGCGGGGAAACGTGCCCCGGTCAATTACCGGGGACACGAATTGCGGACGGATATGCTGGTCTACACCTCCGCGCCGCTGGAGGGGGACCTGATCATCGCCGGGGAAATATCCGCCGAATTTTACGCCGCGTCCTCGGCGCGGGATACGGACTGGGTCCTGCGGCTCCTCGATGTGGATGAGGAGGGCAATGCCCGGCAGCTTTCGGAAAACCTGATCCGCGCCAAATTCCGCCGGGGTTTTGAAACCATTGAGCTTCTGGAGCCGGGTAAGGTAGAGCAATACCGGCTGCTTATGGAGAGTAACGGCTGGCTGGTCCCCGCGGGGCACCGGCTGCGGGTACATGTACAGTCTTCGGCGAAAAATATCGTTTTCCCCAACACCAATACCGGGGACGCTCCCTTTGAGGATACGGGAAAGGTGATCGCGGAAA
>JAIRNB010000010.1 GCA_031258265.1 Treponema sp.
TAGGCAAGGCCCCGCTTCTCCAGGGCCAGGGCAAGCCGTTCCAGGGCCTCCTTTAGCACCGCCGCCGGGCAGGCCAGGTTGATCCGCTCGTAGCCCCGACCGCACTCGCCAAAGACATAGCCTTCATCAAGGAAAAGCTGGGCATCGTTGATCATGAAATTCTCCAGTTCCTGGTAATCCATGCCCAGCCCCCGGCAGTCCCACCACTGCAGATAGGTCCCCTCCATGGGAAACACCGTTATCCCGGGGATACGCCGGGCGATAAATTCTTCCGCCAGTTTTTTGTTGCCGTCAATAACCACGATAAGCTCCTCCAGCCAGGGGCGGCATTGGGTATAGGCTATTTCGCAGGCCCGGTAACCAAGGGTATTCAGCGCGGGACCGCCCATGTTGTGGGAAATTTCCTCCAGATACTTCCGCTTTAGCTCCTTATTCGGAATGATGATGTTGGAGGAACGCATGCCCGCCAGGTTAAAAGTTTTACTGGGGGCGGTGCAGACGATCATGTTTTGTTCCAGTTCCTCCCCCAGGGCGGCAAAAACCGTATGGCTGAAACCGGGCATGATAATATCAAAGTGAATCTCATCGGAAACGATTGTTACATTGTGGCGCAGGCATATTTCGCCGATTTTTTTTAATTCTTCGATTTCCCAGACTCTGCCCACAGGATTATGGGGGCTGCAAAAAAGGAGAATCTTGTTATTGGGATCGGCGGCCTTTTTTTCAAGATCGTCAAAGTCGATCTCGTAACGGCCATTCCGGATAAGCAGATTGTTTGCCGCCGCCCGGCGCTTGTTCCGCTCTATCGCCATGAAAAAGGGGTAGTACACCGGGGGCATAATAATAACCCCTTCACCGGGGGCGGCAAAGGCCTTGACGGCGTTAAAAAACCCGGCCACCACACCGTTGGTATTAACGATCCACTCGTCTTTGATATTCCAGGAATGGTAATCCTTCATCCAGGAACGGACCGCGTTGTAGTACCGTTCCGTCGGGCCCGTATAACCCAGGACAAGATCGTTCAAATAATCCCGCAGCCCGGCGGTGATCTCCGGGGCCATTTTAAATTCCATATCCGCCACCGAAAGGGGGACAATGCCCTTGGCCGTCCGGGGGTTCTTCCGCTTCATCGAATCCCATTTATCCGATCCCGTAGCGGAGCGGTCAATCCGTGTTGTAAAATCGTACATGCTATCCTCCGGGTAAGACTTTAGATCATGGGATAAAAAAAAGATATGCGGCCAGGGCGCGGGCATTTATTTTTTCACCGTGCAAGTTAAGGAGGGGGGGCACAGGGCTTTCAAAAGCCGGGGGCATGATCGCGCCCATGTAGGACATACTTTAACGCTGCCCCTCCCTCGCTCCAGCCTCCTCGGGCTTCGCCCTGCGGTGGCTTCCGCTACCCCCCCTTTTTTTTAGGGGCGCCAATTTGTGGCCGCGCCGCATTAGTCCCGGTAGTAATCTATTTTCCAGAGAAAAAGCCCCTGCCCCGGCAGAGTGGGGCCGGAGAGTCTATGATCGGCCTGTTCCAGCGCGGCGGCCAGGGCTTCGGGGGCCATATTTCGTTCCTCAAAAAAAAGCAGGGTTCCCAGAACGGAACGGACCATTTTCCACAAAAAGGCGTTGGCGGAAATTTCAAACACCAGGGTATCCCCCTGGACAAAGAAGCCGCAGCGGGAAATATAGCGGAAACGGGAAACGCTGGAATCTCCGGGGCTGGCAAAGAGGGAACAGTCCCGTTCCCCCAGGAGCAGCCGGCCGTAATCGTTGAGGAGCCCAATCCGGGGGCGGCGGCGGAGGGAAAGGCTGTAGCGCAGTTCATGGGGCAGGGCCGGACGACCGCAGATCAACTGGTAACGGTAGGTCCGGGATTTGGCATCGAAGCGGGAGTGAAAATCCTTCCGGGTTTCCCGGGCCTCCAGGATTCTAACGCCCCCCGGCAAAAACTTATTGAGGGCGGGGACAAAACGTTCCGGGGGGATACTGCCGATGGATGTGTAAAAATTGGCCGTCTGCCCCACGGCGTGGACCCCCGCATCGGTACGGCCCGCGCCGGTGAGGGGCACCTGGTGCCGGTGTATTTTTTCCAGCGCCGCCTCGAGAGTCCCCTGGACGCTGGGCCGCGCCGCTTCGCTGTGCTGCCGCTGCCAGCCGCAAAAATCCGTGCCGTCGTAGGCAATAAGGAGTCTGATGTTACGGCCCTGGGGAAGCGGCCCGGTCTCCGCTGTTCCGCCTGCCGGGGGTCCGGCGTTCTGCCGCGCTTCGTACATGGAACCTCCAAAAAGGCGCCGGCGCGCCGGGAAATTATTGACGCTATGCGATACCGCATTGGTTTAATATACAGCCTGCCGGCAGGGGGCGAAGTAATTGCCCTGATAAGGGGCGTTGAAAGAAAAAATGTAACACCCGCCCGGCGCACGGCAACTGTATTTATCCCGGCCAAATGCAAGCCCGTCTTTAGGCGGGCGGGCGCGCCGCGGGGCCGGCTGTAGTAAATGCCTAGGTTTTTGCAAAGCAAAAACCTAAAGCCCAAAAATGGCATGGATGCCATTTTTGGGCAGCGCAAGGGATAGAGCGGAAATACCGGAAGCCCGCCGGAGGCGGGCTGAGGAATTGCAGCGATAGCCTGGTCCCCGTCCCCGGAGGGGCGGGGATGCGCCCAAAAAAACAAGAGAAAAAGAGTAAAATAAAATCCGCGGGTTTGACGGTATCCGGCTCCTAAATGTCACTCTCGTTTAGTTCCTTGTTGATGGTGTCGTAGATTTGCCGGGCGTGGTCCAAAAGGGGTCCTGGTTTTTCCCGGGAAGATTTCCCCATGCCGAAGATTTTGGCAATGGTCCTGCGGGCGTCTTCCAGGGAAAGCCGCCGCTGGACCGGTTCGCTGGGGCCGTACTTGAAGCGCAGATAGGCGCAGAGGTAGAGCACTCCTTCGTAGGCGTAATTCTTATCGGTGTCCGGGCCGAAGGACTTCATCGCCGAAAGGGTTTCCTTGCCGCTCTGCTCCAGGCGGATTGCCTCGTTGTAGAGGAACTGCGCTTTCCGCCTGAAAAGCAGGGCAAGCCAATCGTAATGCTGGCGGGGACTCTTTTTGGCGAGATCGTCAAAGAGCCAGGCCGCCCGCAGGGAAGAAAGTCCCCGCTTGATAGTGGGGCTGAAATTCTTATCGAAATACCCGTAGCAGCGGGTTACGAGGTACTGGGAGGCCGCCCCCTCCGCCAGGCCCCGGGGGGAAGAAAAATCCAGGGGCCCGAAGAGAAGTTTAACATCTTTAACGCGGCCTTCCCTGTCGTCCTGGGCGCTGGCAAGGCCCGCTCCCCCAAGTTCCATAAAGTCCTGATCCATGGCGGCAAACCAACATTCGGGGCAGACCACAGCCTGATAGACCAGGGGGAAGATTTCCCCGTATTTGGCGCTGGGTTCGTAAAGCCGGTGGAGTTCATCGGTCATGGGGCCGGCGATAAGACGGCCTCCCCCGGAGAGGAGTTCCTCCTTGCGGAACCGGGCGCCGCAGACCGGACACTCGTATTCCTTTTTTGACAGAAACGATACCTTTAGTTCCTTTTCCTCATCCATCCGATTCCTCATTCATTTGTGGGCCCTCATTCATCGGCGGGTCCTCCCTCCAGCACCACCATGGCAATGGCGTTATCCCGTTCATGGGTCAGGGAAATGTGGATTCGCAGGGCGCCGCTTTTTTCCAGGGCCCGGCGGGCGGTATTAAAGACCTTTATCACCGGCTGCCCGTTAAAATGATTCTCCACCATGATGTCCTTTAGCACGATCCCCGAAAGGCCGGTCCCCAGGGCCTTGCCAAAGGCTTCCTTGGCGGCAAAGCGGGCCGCCAGGGAAAGGTTTACCCCGGCCCCTTTTTTCAGGGCGGCGGAAAGTTCCTGGGGGTGGAAGTACCGGTCCAGGAGTCCCGGGGTAAGCCGCCAGCGTTCCATGCGGTTCACATGGATCACATCTACCCCTATGCCGACTATCATTGTTCCGCCCCGGCTTCGGCGGTAACGGTGAGCATTAGTTCCAGCGGTTCGGCGCGGATCAAATTGAGGGAGGGGGGCAGGGCAACTTTCACCGGCAGGGGATACCGGCCCGCTTCGTTTATTTCTGAACAGTCCACACTTAGAAAATTCACCGGCGGGACAAAGGCGTCCAGGGCCTCCCGGCGGCCTTCAAGACGCACGCTGCCGGTTCTGATATTCCCCTCCCCCAGCAGTCCCGGCCCCAGGGAGGAAAGTATGATGGGGAGGTTTCCAAAATTCCGCACGTCCACTCTGGGATGGATAAAACCCTTAAACTCGGTCATCCCGTTTCCCCGGATAGTCAACAGGGGGTCCCGGTTCAGGATGGGCACGGTGGCTGAAAAATCGGCGTTTCTGCCGTTCAAATCAATGACATCGGTATAAAGTTCGGAAACATTATCCAAAAGGCTGCTGGGGCCCTCCAGAACCACCTGGGCGGGGGAAAGGGTGTGGGACCAGAAATCAAAGCCCGGTTCCGGATCCCCCTGGATGTTCGCCGTCAGGGGAACGTACTTAGTCTGCTTGTAATCAATCTCGATGTCCATGGCCACGGGGTCCGCCATCATTTCCAGCGGTTCCACCCCCAGGGCCGTCCCCTTCTTGCGGAGTCTTACCGGGACATGGTAGGCCCCCGGGGACTCGTAGCCGTTCAGATCGATGTAAGCCTCTATGTCGTCATCCTGGATAGGCAAAATATTGTTGGCATCCCCCCGCAGGGTTACCCGGACCATCCTGGCGTATGAGCTGGAGGGGCAGAGGTGGGAAGGAATTTCCAGGACCAGGGGCAGGGAAAAAAACCGGGTTTCCAGGGTATTGAGCCGGTGAAACATGAAGATCACCAGGGCCAGGGCAATGGAAAGGACCTTGGGAACCCAGTTTTCCGCCAGTTTTCCAAGGAAACCCTTAAGGTTTAGCGAAAACATCGCCCTCCTCCCTGGCGGAAAGATCCGCGGGACCCGGACCAAGATCGGAACCGGGAATAAAACCGCCCCCCAGGCCCGCGGGGGAAGCGCCGAAAGATTCCCGCCGGGCGCCCCGGTCCAGAAGGTTTCTGAGCCTGCGGGTTATTTCCAGGGTGGAAAGGTCGTAGTATATCTTTGAATCGAAGGCCAGGGATATGGCCCCGGTTTCCTCGGAGACCACGAGGATCACCGCGTCGGATTCTTCAGACATCCCCAGGGCGGCCCGGTGCCGGGTTCCAAAACTCTTGCGAATCCCCTGCTGTTCCGAAAGGGGGAGGAAGCAGCCCGCGGCGGCGATACGCCCCCCCTGTACGATCATGGCCCCGTCGTGGAGGGGCCCGTCAAATTCAAAGACCGCCACGATAAGGGGGCTGGAAATATCCGCGTTCATCCGGGTCCCCGTGTCAATGATGTTCCTGATGTTGATTTTCCGGGAAAAGACGATCAGGGCCCCCCGCCGTTCCTGGGAAAGAATCTCCGCGGCGGTGATCACCGCGTCCAGTTGTCCGATCCGGGGCTTGGTATCGGGACGGAAAATATCCCCCTGCCCCAGGCGCATGATGATCTTCCGCAGTTCCGGCTGAAACACGATGGCGATACCCACCAGTATACCGGGGGCCAGGGTTTGGAGCAGCCACTGGAGGGTGGTAAGGCGGAAGAGAAAGGCTACGCCGTATACCAGGGTAAGAAAGCCCGCCCCCTTGACCAACTGTATGGCCTGGGTTCTGGCCAGGAAATCGAATGCCTTGTAGAGGAGGAAGGCCAGAATCCCCACATCCAGAACCGGCCTTACAAAGTCATAGATGTAAGCTAAACGTTGAAACCAATCCAATTTTTATGTGCCTTTACCGGAGGCATACAAACCTTTCCAAAACACGGAATTTTGGGATTGGCCGCCCCCCGGTATATTTTTAAGGAAGTCGCGGACCTGCGGTCCGAGTCCGTAATGGGTCTACATCATGGACAAACTCTGTTTAAGACCGTGCCGGCGTTTCAGCTTTTGGAACAGCCCCTTTAGATTTTCGATTCTTTTTCCCCGGCGGTTAAGGGCCCCGGATTGCCCCATACGAATCTATACGGCGTTATGGTGTGATTCTATTCCATGGAGGGGTATTATTCAATAGATTTTCGCGCCTTTACCGCCCCGCTCCGGTGCAAATAATGCGGCGTTTAGAAAATTTGGCATTAAGCCAGACCCCTAAACAAAAAAATTACAGGGAATCTCTAAAAACTGAGCCCTAAAAACTGAAACTTTTGGAAGTTTCCCTGAAAGAAACGCCGGAAACACCGCTTAAGGCATAGGCCGCAATCCCCTCCCCGTCCAAGCGGTTAGCCTTGAGGAGTTCCCGCCGGGTCCCCAAGCCTTCAAAATCCCCTTCCACGGCGAGAACCAGGACCCTGCCGCCGCAGTTCCGCTTCCGGGCCAGGGCCAGGGCGTACTCCCCAAAGCCCCCTTCCCGGATACCCTCCTCCACAAAAACCGTAAGATCGTAACGATCCATGATAGAAGCCAGGTAATCCTCGTCCACCGGTTTAAGGAAACGGAGATTGTAACAATCGGCCCGCAGTCCCCGGCCCGCCAGAATCTCCCGGGCCCTGAGAACCTCGGCATAAAGCCCCCCGGTAAAGGCCAGGCAGATCCGGCCCGCCCCCTCGGGGCCGGAAACCCAGACCCCCCGGCCCTCGACCAGGGGCCGGGAAAAGGCGGCCTCTTCCACCGGAACCTCCCCCTTGGGATACCGGATGGCGATAGGCCCCCCCGGCGGCGCGGCCTCCCCCAGGGCCCAGTCCAGCATCAGATGCAGTTCCGCCGCGCCGGCGGGACAGAGAATCCTCATACCGGGGACAGGACGGAACAGGGAAATATCAAAAAGACCCTGGTGGGTCTCCCCGTCCTCCCCCACAAAGCCGGCGCGGTCCAGGGCCAGGATCACCGGAAGTTTCTGCAGCGCCGCGTCGTGGATCACTTGATCCACCCCCCGCTGGATAAAGGTGGAATAGACAGCCGCCACACTTTTAAGCCCCCTGGCGGCCAGGGCGGCGGCAAAAATTAGGGCGTGTTCCTCGGCGATTCCCACGTCGAAGAAACGCCGGGGAAAGGCCTTCTTAAAGGCCGAAAGGCCGGTCCCCTTTTCCATGGCCGCGGTAATGGCGACAACCCGGCCATCCCTTTCGGCGGCCTTCAAAATAGAGCGGCCAAAGACCTCGGTAAAACTTAGGCCCCCCCTGGGGGCGGGGGCGGAAACGCCGTGGTAGGTCCCCGGATCTTCTTCGGCATTGTTGTAACCTTTGCCCTTCCGGGTTATCACATGGATCACCACCGGCCGGCCCAGCCTCCGCACGTCCCGGAAAACCTGGACCATGGCGGAAAGGCTGTGGCCCCCAATGGGTCCCACATACTCAAAACCCAGGTCCACAAAGAAATTATCCGTGTAAAAGACCGCCTTCACCGCCCGTTTAAGCCGCTGAATCCCCTGGTGCAGGGGCTCCCCCACCAGGGGAATCCTCTGAACCATGGCGTCGAAGGTCCGCCGGAACAACTGGTACTTAGCCTTCATCGAAAGGCGGCTTAAATATTTGGAAAGCCCCCCCACGTTGGGGCCGATAGACATTTTGTTATCGTTCAGGACCACCACCAGGGGAAGGGCCAACTGGCCGGCGTGGGACAGGGCCTCGTAAGCGGCGCCGCCGGTCAAGGCCCCGTCGCCGATCACCGCCACCGCCATCCCCCCTCCCCCCAGAATCCGCTCCCCCGCCAGGAAACCCAAAGCCGCGGAAACGGAAGTGGAAGCATGGCCGGTATTAAAAGAATCGTGGGGGCTTTCGCTCCGCTTGGGAAAACCCGCCAGCCCCCCCCTCCGGCGCAGGGCGGAAAAGGCCCCGTAACGGCCGGTAAGAAGCTTATGGGCGTAACACTGATGCCCCACATCCCATACGATTTTATCCCGGGGGGAGTCAAAAACCAGATGCAGGGCGATAGTCAGTTCCACCACCCCCAGATTGGAAGCCAGGTGTCCCCCGTTTTTCCCCACGGTCCCGATAATACAGCGGCGAATCTCCGCCGCCAGACGGGAAAGCTCCGGAAATGTTAGTTTTTTTATGTCCTCCGGTCCCCGGATTCGGGGAAGGATAGGAACGGATTCCGTCATTAAAAAAGCCCCACACCAAAAAAAGAAGCCGCCTTTGAAGAACCCCGCCTTCGGTCCTGCCCGCGGAAAGGATTCAACCATTCCCGCCTGCATAACCCGATCTTCAAAAACGGCTTTGCGGCGTCCGTACCACAGTAACGGCGCCAAAAACGCCCAAAGGGACGTTATTTCTTCTTGTGTCTGTTCTTCCGAAGCTTTTTCTTGCGCTTATGGGTCGCAATTTTGCGCAACTTGCGTTTTCTTCCGCAGGGCACTTCAGCGTCTCCTTATAAGAGTAGGTCCAATCCCCGGATCATCCCCGGGCCGGCAGGAAAGTGAAACTAGTATACGGCGGAGGGGGGAAAAGATCAAGGCGCGGGCAAGGCCGGCGGCCAGGGCGAATATTTTGTCAGCGCCATTTGGGCCGCGGCATATATGCCGAGTCCAGAATGTGTCTACATTATGGACAGACTCTATTTACATGAGCAATTTTTGCGTGAACAACGCTAATTCTCCGCCCCCGCGACGATAAGCTGTTCGGTGATTTCCGTATAGCCCCCTTCGGCGGCGTAGTAGAGGGCGCTGTGCCGCAGATTGTCCACGGCGTTGAAATCCGCCCCATGCTCGATAAGCAGGGCGGTAAAATCGTTTTTGCCCTTCATGGCCGCCACGATAAGGGGCGTTTCCCCGTCCTGGTTGCGGGCGTTTAGCGTCCCCCCGGCCTGTATAAGGGCTTTTCCCACAAAGCCGTTTCCCGCGGCGGCGGCGTAATGGAACGCGCTTGATCCGTCAAGGAGAACCAGATTGGGGTCCGCCCCGGCTTTAAGCAGCAGCTCCGCCGCGGCCAAATTGGACTGCATGCAGGCGACAACCAGGGGAGTTTCGCCTGAGTCGTTCAGGGCGTTTTTATCCGCGCCGGCCTTGAGCAGGGCGGCGATGATCTCGGTTTGGCCGTTAAAACACGCCTGATGGAGCGGCGTATTACCCGAAGCATCCCGGTTTTCCCCCGTTCCCTGGAGCAGGGGAATGATGTCCCGCAAGCCCCGGGAGCTGGCATAGTCCAGGGCGCTGCGGCCTTCGTTATCTTTGATCGCCGGGTCCGCCCCCAGAGAGATAAGATACTTCGCCGCTTCGGTACGGCCTTCCTGCAAGGTATAGAACAGCGGCGGCTTGCCGTACTTGTCGCGGCAGTTAATATCCGCCCCGGCGTCCACCAGCAGCTTCATAATTTCCTTGCTGCCGCTTTTGCCGGCGGCGTGCAGGGGGGCGGCGCTTTCGTTATTCGCCAACTGGGGATCGGCGCCCTTGTCCAAAAGAATCTTAACAATGTCCCGGGCGCCCCGGAGGGCCGAATAATACAAGGGCGTGTTGCCCATCTGGTCCCGCTTGTTATAATTACAGCCGCCCTTCTTGATAAAGGCGTCCACCACGCCCTTCTGTCCGTTTTTACAGGCG
>JAIRNB010000071.1 GCA_031258265.1 Treponema sp.
TAAAGCCCAAAAATGGCATGGATGCCATTTTTGGGCCGCGCAAGGGATAGAGCGGAAATACCGGAAGCCCCGCAGGGGCTGAGGAATTGCAGCGATAGCCCGGTCCCCGCCCCCGGCGAAACGAAAGCGCCCCGTTAAGGGGCGTTAAAACGAATGATGCAACACAGGCCCGGCACGATGGCCGCCGTTGTACCCGATAATGCGCGAAGGCGCCCGCCTGAGCAGTGTGCCGGGGGCGGGGATGCGCCCATAAAAAAACAAAAACCGCTTGTACTATCAAATTGCCGCAATCGCAGGCCCTCCGCTTTTTCGTTTAGCCCTTTTACGCTAGAATTGGTCCATGTTAAACGGCGAAGATGATCTGATTATCGTTGGAGCGGGGCCCGCGGGGCTGACGGCTGCCCAGTATGGGGCCCGGGCGAACCTGCGGACCCTGGTTCTTGAGCGGCTGGCCCCCGGCGGGCAGGTTTTGAATATCGCGGTTCTGGAAAATTATCCCGGCAATACGGGGGCCAGGGATGAGGACGGCGGGGTTCTTAGTTCCCCCCGGACGGGTTATGAATTTGCCCGGGACCTCCACCGGCAGGCGGAGGATTTTGGCGCCCGTTTCCTCGCCGTGGAGGCGGTGTCCCTGAAAAAAGAGGGGGGGCTTTTTACCGTGACCCTGGGGGGTGGCGGGACGAAAAGGGCCCCCGCGGTGATCCTGGCCGCCGGAGCGGTCCACCGGACTTTGGGCATCCCCGGGGAGGCTCAGTTTACCGGCCGGGGGGTTTCCTACTGCGCCACCTGCGACGGCCCCTTCTTCCGGAACAAAAAAATCGTCGTGGTGGGGGGCGGGGACGCCGCCTGCGATGAGGCCCAGTACCTTTCCCGGCTTTCCAACCGGGTCCTGTTACTGCACCGGAGGGACCGTTTCCGGGCGCAGGAAAGCCTGGTGGAGCGGGTGCGGAACAACCCGAATATCGAGGTCCGGCTTAACACGATTATCAGGGAAATACAGGGAGAGCAAAAGGTGAATTCCCTGCTGCTGGAACAGAGTGATAATACCGGCCGGGGGACGGGCAAAGACTACCGGGAAGAGGCGGACGCGGTTTTTATCTTCGCGGGGACTATCCCTCAGAATTCCCTGGCGGCGGAGGCCGCAAAGGATGAGGCGGGGTACATCATCACCAACCAGCGGATGGAAAGTTCCATACCGGGGCTCTTTGCCGCCGGGGACCTCCGGTCCTCCCCATTCCGCCAGGTGGTGGTTGCCGCCGCCGAAGGGGCTATCGCGGCCCACTGCGCCGCGGAGTACATTAGCGCCCTCTATGAATCCGAATCCGGTGAAAGGGGGCCCGGCGCTTCGGATACTTCCGGTCCGCCGCGGCCCGGAGCGTTCCATGGATAGCGGCTTGCCGTGTTTCGTGTATAAAGCGGTCCTGCTGTTCCTGATTTTCACCGGACCGGGGATGCCCCTTTTTCCCTTAACCTTTGACGAACTGGCCGGACTTCAGGGGAGTTACGGCGCCGCCAGTATTGAAGAGCGCGCCCAGGCCCTGGCGGCCCAGATGAGCGATGAGGAGGCCCTGGCCCAAACCTTTATGCTGGGCTGGGTGGGGGCGGAACCTTCCCCCCTGATCATGGACTGGATTCGGGACCGGCATATCGGGGGGGTGAAGATCTTCGGCTGGAATACCGGGGACACCCATAAACTTGCCAAAACCGTGGGGGATCTGCAGAAGATCAGCCTGGAAGGGAAATATGGCATCCCCCTGCTGGTGGCCACCGATCAGGAGGGGGGCTGGATTCGCCATGTGAAGGGGGCCACCAGCGAGACCCCCGGTAACATGGCTATCGGCGCTTCGGGATACCCCCAGGACGCTTACCGGGCGGGTTACTACATCGGCAGGGAACTGGCGGTCCTGGGAATCAACATGAACTTCGCCCCCACGGTGGATCTTTTTACCAACCGGTCTTCCTCTCTGATTGGCCCCAGGGCCTTTGGCAGCGATCCCACCCAGGCGGGGATCCTGGGGGCCGCTTTTATGCGGGGGCAAATAGCGGCGGGGGTTATCCCCACGGCGAAACATTACCCCGGCCACGGGGACACGGACCTGGACTCCCACGGGGTGCTGCCCCAGATAGAGGCCCCCTTTGAGGTTCTCTGGGAGAGGGAACTGGTTCCCTACCGTATCTTGTTCCGGGAGGGGCTTCCCGCGGTAATGACCGGACACCTGGCCTTTCCCCGGACCAAGGCGGCTTCCACCCCCGCATCCCTGTCCCCCTACTTTCTCAAGGAGATCCTCCGGGAAAAGATGGGTTACCGGGGGCTGGTGATCACCGACGATCTGATGATGAACGGCGCCACCACCCACGCGGGGAGTCTTTCCATGGCGGCTAAACAGGCCCTGCTGGCGGGAAATGATATTGTGATGCTTTCCAAGACTCCCAGCCTTACCGAACCGGTATGGACCGCCCTGGTCCGGGCCATGAAGGAGGAGGATGAATTCCGGGACCGGGTGCGGGATGCGGCCCGGCGGGTGCTGGAGGCAAAATTCCGGTACCTCCGGGAGAAAACCTATATACCGGATTTAGAAAAACTGGACAGTGAACTACCCAATCAGGAGGGGGCGGCCTTTTTCCTGGACCTGGCGGTGAGAAGCGTTACCATGCTGCGGGGAGGACCCCTGCCAAACGGGGAGGGGGGCCGGCTGCTTTTGGCCGGGCAGTACGAAGATTTTTTCCGGGCCGGTAAGGCGGCCTACCCGGAGGCGGTGAATTACTGGTATTCCGAAGAACGGGGAATCCCCGATTTTCTTTACTTTGTCCGGAATTCCGATACGATCATCTTTTGCCTTTCCGACAGGGAGGGCCTGCAGTTCCTGCGGAGTATCCAGGGCCTTGGCAAACAGGTTATCGTCCTTTCGGTGCTGAATCCGGTGTATCTGGAGGGCGTTCCCTGGGTGGATGGGGCTGTCGCGGTGTACAGCTACGCCCCCGAATCTTTTATCGCGGCTTTTTCCGTTTTGGCCGGCCGAATCCCCGCAGAGGGAAAGCTCCCTTACAGATGAACTCCACGAACAAACGCCAGACCTGGCCCGCGGCGGGCATTTGGGCCGGGACCCTGCCTCGGTGGAAGCGGCTGGGGCAGCGGAGTTTTGGCCAGGCGGAAAAACTGCTGCGCTGCCGGGAACCGTACTGCGTGTCCGCCTGCGCCCGTTTCCTCGACCTGACGCGGTTCAACGACTGCCTTTGGGGATTCCGGGACACCCAGGACTCCGTCAGCGCCCTGCTCCTCCACAGCAAGCAAACCCTTCTTCCTGTTTTCCCCCCCTTTGAAAGAACCGCCGAAATTGATCCCTCCCGTTCCATGCTGCGTTTTCTCAGGAATGGCCGGTTCCACGCAATCCAGGGGCTGCGGAAGGATATTCTCATTCTGGAAGAGATCATGGCGGGCCTGGGGAGGAAAAACCTGGACCCCATTGACTATGACCTGATGGCCCTGGAATGGGGGCCCTCCGTAGAAACGCTGCGGGCCGGTCCTTCAGGACTTACCATTAGGGCCCCGGAATTCCAGGAACTGGAAAATATTCTCCCCCTGCAGGCGGCCTACGAACAGGAGGAGGTACTGCCCCAGGGTTCCAGTTTCAGCATGGCGGTTTGCAGGATGAATCTGGAACATATTCTTAAAGAACAGCGGATCCTGGTGGCCGAACTGGACGGGCGGATCGTAGCCAAGGCCAATACCAGCGCCTTCTCCTTTACCCGGTCCCAAATAGGCGGGGTCTTCGTTCTGCCGGATTACCGGAACCTGGGCATAGCCCGCAGACTCTGCGCCGAGCTGTCCGGGCTTCTTAAAAAATCCGGCTGGGGGGTAAGTCTTTTTGTAAAAAAACGAAACCGGGGCGCCCAAAAAGCCTACCGCTCCATCGGCTTCAGGGCTATCGCCGATTACCGGATCAGTTACTATTAGCGGTTATATGCCATTGGGCTGTTAAAATAATTTTTGTATATTAGAGTGTTTGAAAACTGAAGTTTTCAAACAACTCCGCTTAAAAAGCCGCAAAATGCTCCACATTTTGCAGGACTTGTTCAGTAACCAACCGGTTACTGAACAAGTTTCCTTTCTTGAAATAATCAAATCTTTTCCAAATATCATTTTGCAGTTTTGACAATTGCTCATCGGATAAATATTGATCTTCGGAATTAATTTTATAAATTCTTCCATTTTGAAAAGTTAAATTGGAATAGGCATTACCCCTGAACCCTATAGTTGGCCAAACCGTATTTTCAAACCGAATACTGCCTACAACGTTATTATTAGTCATCGCAATCACTTGCACCCATCTTCCGGGCCCGCCGTCATATGGATAAGGATTTGGAATTACCCGATCGCCGATAGGAGTCACCAAATGCGTTAGACATTTAACTTGATTGTTGCTTGAGTCCTTTAAAGTTTGATAAAGGAGAATAAGGTCTCCTTTAGGGACTGAGTTTAGAGAATCCGTAAATATTTCATTTAGTTGAAGACAAAAACATATTCCAGCCGAATTTTTTCTGGGCCTTCGGTAGGGCTTGTCGGGGGGTATATACGCACTAAAGGTATTCTCATCATTTACCGTTTTTACCCATTTAATATCAGAAGCGCTAAATTCTTTATTTCTGATCTCTTCAGGAATTTCAGGAACAACTATGTCTTCCATAATTTCCTCCTTTGCATTTATAATACCATTGCTTTGCTTTTTTGACAATATATTTTCAAGGGGAATTCAGTCCAAATGGCGCATAACGAGGCTGCCGGAGGATTAATTCGACAGCCTCAACAGGGCTATATGCGTTCCATCACCTGGTGGGCGGCTCCAGGGTTCCGGACGGCCGGGCTGCGGCCCCACTCCCATAAGGCGGTTTTTACCCCGCAAACCGCCGTCGAGGCGCTAGCAGCCTGTTGCAATGTAGATTTTTTGCATAAAGGGCGCCACAGGCGCCTGGGCAAAAAATCACGATTATTGG
>JAIRNB010000087.1 GCA_031258265.1 Treponema sp.
GGCCCCCCCTTATAAGTTCTAGTCGATTCGATGGGATGGGGGATGAAATGGACGGGATTCCGGTTTTTCTGATTGGTTCAGGGGGTTACGGGAAGGAGTACCTGGACGTACTATTGGGCGGGAAGAATCCGCCCTGGACGCTGGCGGGTCTGGCTTCGCCGGATGCCCGGGCTTCGCCCCATTACGAAACGCTGCGGGAGCGGGGTATTCCGGTTTACGGGGAGGCGGCGGATTTTTGGAAGGAGCGGGGGAATACGGGGGGCGGGATTCTTACTGTCGTCAGTTCTCCTATCCATACCCACTATGCCTATACGATGGAGGCCCTGGAAAGGGGCAGCGCAGTGCTTTGCGAAAAACCGGTCTGCGGTGACGGGGGGCAGATGGACAGGCTTGCGCAAAAAGAAAGGGAAACGGGGCTTTTTGTGGCGGCCGGTTATCAGCGGTGTTTTTACCGGGACCTTTTGGCCTTCAAAAAGGATATTATGGCGGGGCTTTTTGGGGAGCCCCGGCGATTCCGCCTGCTTAACATGCCGCGCCGGGGGCAGCGTTACTATGCCCGCAATTCCTGGGCGGGGAAAATTTCCTTTGGCGGCACGCGAATTCTCGACAGTCCCCTGCAGAATGCCTGCGGCCATGAAATACAACTGATGCTGTTTCTCCTGGGGGACGCGGTGGATACGGCGGCGGGTGTTGATTCCCTGGAGGCGCGGCTTTGGAAGGTCCGGCGGGAGATAGAAAACTTTGACACCGCCGCCATACGAGTTCAAACTTCCGGCGGCGCGGCGCTGTACTTTTACACGGCCCATGGCGTGGCGGCTTCCACCGGTCCCATGGGGGAGTTTTACTTTGAAAAGGCCCGGGCGGTTTACGGCAAGGATGAACGGATAACCGTATTCTTTAACGACGGCGGGGTTAAAGATTACAACGATATTGATCGCAGCGAGGTCCCGTCACAAAAACTCTTTGACTGTATCGAGGCCCTGGCCGGGGCTTCGCGGCCGGTCTGCACGTTAAAGACCGCCCGTCCGCATCTGGACTGTGTGCTGCGGGCCCAGGAGTTCCCGGTGGTTCCAGTACAGGCCGGCAAATTAAGGTATTTCAGGGAAAACGAAGATGAATTCCTCTACGCGGAGGGGCTGGAAGAGGCTTTTCTTAGGGCCTATAACGATTTTACCCTGCCGGAATTTTCTTAAAGATTCGTTTCGCGGGAGGGAAATTTACCCGGTGGATAAGACAGGCGGATAAAATAAATGGGAAAAATAATTGGTAAAACGGCGATTATCACCGGCGGTTCCCGGGGCATCGGCTTTGCCATTGCCCTGGCCCTGGCGGCCGATGGCTTTAACACTGTTATTGTGGGCCGGCGGGAGCGGGGGGATTGCGCGGAAAACCTGCGGAAGCTGGAAGACCGGGGAAAGGGGGTCCTCTACGTCCAGGCCGATGTAAGCGCCGCTTCCGGTAGGGAACGGATCATGGCCGGGGCAGTGGGGGCCTTTGGCGGTGTTCATGTGCTGGTCAACAACGCGGGGCTGGCCCCGGAAAAAAGGGCGGACCTGCTGGAAATGAGCGAGGAAAGCTTCGACCGGGTGCTGGGAACCAATACCCGGGCGGTGATGTTCCTTACCCAGCTTACGGCCCGGCAGATGTTAAAACAGCCGGTGGAAGGGAAAAAACGGGGGACCATTATCAACATTGGTTCCTGCTCCGCCGAAGTAAGCTCGATTAACCGGGGGGAATACTGCGTGTCCAAGGCGGGGCTTTCCATGCTTACCAAACTCTACGCCCAGCGCCTTGCCGGGGAGGGTATCTATGTTCACGAGATCCGGCCGGGGATCATCGACACCGACATGACCGGCGGAGTAAAGGAAAAATACGACGCCCTTATCGCCGGCGGGGTCTTCCCCATTGCCCGCTGGGGCGCGGCGGAGGACGTGGGGAAGGCCGCCGCGGTGTTTGCCTCCGACGCTTTTCTCTACACCACGGGAAACTACGTGGATGTGGACGGCGGTTTTCATATCCGGCGCCTGTAGGTTAAGAGACCTGTAGGTTAAGGGAATATTACAGCGCCAAAAGGAGCCTATGGCATGGAAGCTATTCTGTTTTCCCCGCTGACGATCAAAAACAAAACCGTTCCCAACCGTTTTACCGCCCAGGCCATGGAGGGGAACGACGGCGGCGGGGGCCGCCCCTCGGAACGGACCCTGGACCGCTACCGGAATCTTGCCAGGGGCGGCTGGGGCCTGGTTATCAGCGAGGCCCTTTCGGTATCGGAAACCAGCCTTGCCAGGGTAAACGGCCTGATCCTGAACAGAAAAAACCTGGACGGATTCAAGCGTCTGGTGGAAATATTCAAGCGCGAAAATCCCCAGGGCCTTTTACTTTTCCAGTTGACCCATTCGGGGGAGCGGTCGGGGGCCTTTTCGGAAAGGGTGAGTCTTGGCGGCGGGGAGGGCCGCATCTTATCAAACGGCGAAATTGAAGGCATTAAGGACAGTTTTATTACGACCGCCCTCCTGGCGGAGGAAGCCGGGGCGGACGGGATAGATTTTAAGATGTGCCACGGCTACCTGGGGGCGGAAATGCTCCGCCCCGCCAATATCCGGGGGGACAAGTGGGGCGGAAGCTTTGAGAACCGCAGCCGCCTCCTGCGGGAGGGGCTGGGGGCGATTAAACAGGGGCGGCGTTCGGAAAATTTTATCCTGGGGTCCCGGCTTTCCATGTACGAGGGAATCCGCGGGGGCTGCGGTACCGGCGGGCCGGATGAGTTAATTGAGGACCTGGGGGAAATGCTCGATGTGGTGCGGCTTATGGACGATCTGGGGATGGACTATGTGAACGTCTCCGCCGGAATCCCCGCCCTTACGGGGGCCATAACCCGTCCCACGGAGCCATCCAAATATTTGGCCTACCACCATCTGCGTTACACCAAGACCGTAAAGAATCTGATAACCAGGGAAAACCGGGGCCTTAAAGTAATAGGTTCCGCCTACAGCAGTTACAAGGCGGAGGCCCCGGCCATGATGGGGGAGATGCTGGGCAAGGGCTATACCGATCTCTGCGGCTTTGGCCGCCAGATATTCGCCGATCCCCTAACTCCCAAAAAATACCGGAATGGGGAGGCGGTAAACTGGTGCGTCCTATGTTCCGGCTGTTCCAGGCTTATGGCGGCCCAGCTTAACGACGGCTGTGTGGTGTACAATGACTATTACAAGCGGGTAATGAAGAATTCCAGAACTACGCCCTCCGCCCCGCCGTCTTTAGAGTCTTTAGCGCCTTCAGCGCCTTTACCGCCTTCAGCGGCCCTGCCCTAAGATATGCCCGGACAAACGAAAATGCTTCCACCACTGTATTTTTTTGGAAAAACAGTAAAGCTAATCAATAGGATCTATGACTGCGTTGTGGTTGGCTCCGGCGCGGCGGGCTACAACGCGGCGATCCACCTGGTGAATTTCGGCGTTGAAAATATCGTTATCCTCTGCGAGAACCGGCTTAACGGGACCTCCCGGAACGCCGGCTCCGACAAACAGACCTACTACAAGATCGCCTGCGCCGGGGCGGAGGGGGATTCCCCCCGGAGCATGGCGGAAACTCTTTTTTCCGGGGGCGCTATGGACGGCGATATCGCCCTCTGCGAGGCCGCCCATTCCCTGGAAGAATTTTTCCATCTGGTATCCCTGGGAGTGCCCTTTCCCCATAACAGCTACGGCGAATTCCCCGGCTACCAGACGGACCACGACAGCCGCCGCCGGGCATCCTCCACCGGGCCCTATACATCAAAGGCCATGACCGAAGCCCTGGAACGGGAGGTTTTTAGGAAGGGTATAGCAATCAACGATAAAACCCAGGTGATCAAGATTCTCTGTAGCGGCGAGGGCGGCGGGAATGGGGACAAAAGCGCGGGGAACGGCGGGGCCGAAGAATCCGGCGGCGGGGGAAAAACCGGCGGGGAGCGCCGGGCCTTTGGGCTTCTTTGCCTGGGGGAAGGGAACACCTTCAGCCTGTACCTGGCGAAAAATATCATCTTTGCCGGCGGCGGGAATCCCGGCCTGTACCGGCAAACCGTGTACCCCCCGGGGCAGTCCGGTTCTTCCGGAGTGCTGGCCCGGGAGGGGGTTCGCTTTGCCAATATTACCGAGTGGCAGTACGGCATCGGATCGATCAAATTCCGCTGGAACCTTTCGGGGAGCTACCAGCAGGTAATTCCCCGTTATCTTTCCGTTGATGCCCAGGGAAAGGAGGATGAATTCCTCAACGATTATTTCTCCACCACCGGGGAACTGGCGGCGGCGGTGTTTTTCAAGGGCTACCAGTGGCCCTTTAGCGCGGAAAAAACAGGAAAGGGAGGCTCATCGATCATAGATATTGCCGTTTACATTGAACGGCACATCAAGGGAAAACGGGTGTACCTGGACTTCACGCGCAACCCCCAGGGCGGCGAAATTGAGAACTTCGATCTTTCCGTTATCGGAAAGGAAGCCCTCGATTACCTGAGCGCCTCCGGCGCCCTGGGGGCCACACCGCTGGAACGGCTGAAGCGGCTTAACCCTCCGGCCATTGAACTTTACCGTTCACAGGGTATCGATCTGGCGGCCGAATATTTGGAAATCGACGTGCTGCCCCAGCACCAGAACGGGGGGGCGGAGATAAGTATCTGGTGGGAAACATCGGTCAAACACCTCTTTGCCGCGGGGGAATGTGCCGGAAGCCACGGGGTGCGCCGCCCCGGCGGCAGCGCCCTTAACGCGGGGCAGGTGGGGGGGCTGCGGGCGGCCTCGTATATCGCCGGGTTTTACCTGAAAAACGATACATGGTTCGGCCCCGGAGGGGGCGGGGAGGAAGGGCCGGGGGAGAGGGTACTGCGGGCGGCGGCGGCTGAACTGGCGGCCTTTGAACGGGGACTTAAACTCGATTACCCGGCCGGAAAACAGGCGGGAAGGGGGGAGCGTAAAAACCCGGGAATCCCGGAAAAGCTGCGGCGGCTTCAGGAGATCAACAGCGGGGCGGCGGGTTTTCTGCGGAACAAGGGGGAGATAAAGAGAAGCCTGGCCCTTATCGAAGCCATGGCGCAGGAAAGCCTTGAGGCCGGTGACGAAGAACTGGCGGCAGCCTTCAAATACCGGGAAATCCTGCTCCTAAGCCGGATCTTCCACCAGGGGATATGGTACTACCTGGATTCCGGCGGATTAAGCCGGGGTTCCTGCGCCGTCACCGGCGGCGATTCCGGTATCCGCCCTCAGGCGGAACGGGGTTTCCCCATAGACGCCGCCTTCCACGACAAGGCGCTTATCACGAAATTTGACGCCGGCGCAGACAAAGTCCATTCCCTGTTCCGCCCGGTACGGCCCATACCCCAGGCCGATCTCTGGTTCGAAAAGGTCTGGGCCGATTACCGGGATGGCGGCATATTCCGGTAGGCCCCGGAGTTCCGCTTCACGAAACTCCGGGAACAGAATCCCAGGACGCGCCGGAGGACAAAGCCCCGCGCGCCGCTAGAAATTGCTTCCGCTCTTGGTAATAAGCTCCTCGTCCCGTTCCGTCAGAGGAATCTGCTTACCCTTGCCATCGTAGATCGTCAAATCCAAAGCCAGGCCCCGGAGTTCCTGGACCAGCACGTTGAAAGATTCGGGGATTCCCGCCGTGGTGGAGGGTTCTCCCTTGACAATGGCCTCGTAGATCTTGGAGCGGCCGGTCATATCGTCGGACTTGATGGTCAACAGCTCCTGCAGGGTATTGGCGGCGCCGTAGGCTTCCAGGGCCCAGACCTCCATTTCCCCCAGCCGCTGGCCGCCGAACTGGGCCTTGCCCCCCAGGGGCTGCTGAGTCACCAGGGAGTAGGGGCCGGTGGAGCGGGCGTGCATCTTGTCATCGACCAGGTGGTGAAGCTTGAGGAAGTAGATGACGCCGCAGAAAATAGGATTCACAAAGGCTTCCCCCGTGCGGCCGTCGTAGAGGGTGGTCTTGCTGGTAACCGGAAGCCCCGCTTCTTTAAGCTTTTCTTCGATTTGTCCGGTGGAGGGGGACTGGAATACCGGTGCGGAGTACCACTCGTCCAAGGTGGAACCGGCCCAGCCAAGCTCCGTTTCCAAAAGCTGGCCAATGTTCATCCGGGAGGGCACCCCCAGGGGGGTAAGACAGAGGTCCAGGGGAGTACCGTCTTCCATGTAGGGCATGTCTTCTTCAGGAAGAATCCGGGCCACTACACCCTTGTTCCCGTGGCGGCCCGCCATCTTATCCCCCTCCCGCAGCTTCCGCTTGGTGGCGATAAGGACCTTCACCACCTCATCCACCCCGGGGTTAAGATCGTCCCCGGCGCTGCGCTTAAGCCGCTGAATGTCGATAATCGTACCCTCTACGCCGTGGGGCACCCGGAGGGAGGAATCCCGAACTTCCTTGGCCTTCTCACCAAAGATCGAATTGAGAAGCTTAAATTCCGGGGTGGTTTCAGTTTCGCTTTTAGGCGTTACCTTGCCCACCAGAATGTCCCCGGAACGGACTTTAGCCCCCACCATGATGATCCCTTCGCTGTCCAGATTGTCCAGGCTCTTCTCCGATGTGTTGGGAATATCATGGGTAATCTTCTCCGGCCCCAGCTTGGTTTCCCGCACCTCGGTAATAAATTCCTTGATGTGGATAGAGGTAAACATATCGTCCTTCACCACCCGCTCGGAGATGAGGATCGAATCTTCGTAGTTGTAGCCGTTCCAGGGCATAAAACCCACCAGGATGTTCCGCCCCAGGGCCAGTTCCCCGTTCCGGGTGGCGGGACCGTCGGCAATCACCTGGCCCCGGGTTACCTTCTCCCCCGGTCTTACGATGGGCCGCTGGTTGTAACAGGTATCCTGGTTGGTCCGCTGGTATTTTACCAGCCGGTACACATCCAGCCCTTCCTCGCTGGTTTCGGGAATTTTAGTCTTGCTATCCTCCGGCTTAACGACAATTTCCTGGGAAGTAACCCGCAGAACCGCCCCGTTCCGCCGGGCCTTTACCAGGACCCCCGAATCGTAAGCGCATTTCCCTTCCATCCCGGTCCCCACCCTGGGGGCCTCCGGGAACACCAGGGGAACCGCTTGACGCTGCATGTTAGAACCCATAAGGGCCCGGTTGGCGTCATCGTGTTCCAAAAAGGGGATAAGGGAAGCGGAAACGGAGATGATCTGCTTGGGGGACACGTCCATGTACTGAATTTCCTGGGGGGACCGGGTGGTATAATCCCCCTGGCGGCGGCAGGAAACCTGCTCATCCACAAAAGAACCGTTGGCGTTCAGTTTGGCGGAAGCCTGGGCGATATAGTACCGGTCCTCATCCATGGCGGAAAGATATTCAACATCCTTAGCTGCCTTGCCGTCCACCACCTTGCGGTAGGGGGTCTCCAAGAAACCGTATTCGTTTACCCGGGTATAGTTTGCCAGAGATACGATAAGACCGATATTCGGCCCCTCCGGGGTCTCTATGGGACACATGCGGCCATAATGGGTGTAATGGACATCCCGGACTTCAAAGCCCGCCCGTTCCCTGGAAAGGCCGCCGGGCCCCAGGGCGTTAAGCCGGCGTTTGTGGGTCAGCTCCGCCAGGGGGTTTACCTGGTCCATGAACTGGGAAAGCTGGCTGGACCCAAAGAACTCCTTGATGGCGGCCACCACCGGCTTTATCGAAATAAGGTCCTGGGGCTTAATGGTGTCGGTCTCTTTAAGGCTCATCCGCTCCTTGGCGATCCGTTCCATACGGCTAAAGGCGGTTTTCATAGAATTAGCCATCAGCTCACCCACGGACCGGACCCGGCGGTTCCCCAGGTGATCAATATCATCAATGTTTTCGTCCCCCACGTAGACTTTGATAAGGAACTTCATGGTGGCGATAATATCCTGCCTGGTAAGGGTAAATTCCTCCAGGGCGGGCTTATAGTCAAATTTCTTGTTGAGCTTGTAACGCCCTACCTTCCCCAAATCGTAACGGCGGCTGGTAAAGAACATCCCCAAAAGATCCTTCCCCGCCGCTTCCACGGTGATGGATTCCCCAGGCATAAGAACTGAGTACACCGCCGCCAGGGCGTCTTCCCGGGAAGGTTCGTCCCGGCTGGGATCTTCCTTGACAAACTTAATCTCCTCCCGCTCAAAGCAGTTAAGGAGCATGTCGGAATTAAGGGAATCAGCGGCCTCAAAATCGATCACCTCTACGCCGGAGATGCCGTTAGCCAAAAGCTCATCCACATTATGGGGGTGGAGTTTCTCCCCGGCCCGGTAGAGCTTCTTCTTTTCCTCCACACCTTTCTTTGCCGGAACCTCCTCCGTATCCCCGGCTATCCACACGGCGGAAGCGAGAATCCGGCCGGAGAACTTCTCCCTGGTTTCCCGGTCGTCCCGTACCTCCAGAGTCTCCGTCCTGTAAAAAGCGCGGATAATGTCTTCCCGGCTGTCGTAACCCAGGGCCCTAAGGAAGATGGTCCCCAGAATCCGCTTTTTCCGGTCTATCTTGGCGTAAATCAGTTCCCGCTTCTGATCTATCTCAAACTCCAGCCAGCTCCCCCGGTAGGGGATGATCCGGGAAGAATAAATGCCCTTTTCATGGCTAAAGATAACCCCCGGTGACCGGTGGATCTGGGAAACCACGACCCGCTCCGCGCCGTTGATGATAAAGGTCCCCCGCTCCGTCATGATGGGAATATCTCCCATGTAAATATCTTTCTGGCGGATTTCACCGGTCTGCGTAAAGATCAGGTTTACCCTGGCTTTAAGGGATACCGCATAGGTCAAACCCTTCTGCTTGCAGTCCTGCTCGGAAAATTTGATATTTCCCTCGTCCAGGGTATAGTAATCGTAGGCCAAAACCATGTCCCCATTGGGACTTTCGATGGAAAAGGTAGTCCGAAACACCTCTTCCAGCCCCTGAAGGGCCGGAGTCTTTCCTGCCTTTAAGGTTTCCCGCTGCAAGAAGCGTTCATAAGAACCAAGCTGGATACCAATAAGATCGGGCAATTCCATTACATCAAGAATTTCCTTGCCGATATACGTCCGTTTTACAGCCACTTTAGCTTTTGCCATTGTTTCCCCCTGCCTAGCAGCCTGTTGCAATGTAGATTTTTTGCCCAGGCGCCTGTGGCGCCCTATATGCAAAAAATCACGATTATTGGGCAGCTTTCGGAGTTTGTAAGGTATAAATATTCATTAACATGAATATTTATACTATTTTAAGCGCAAAGCGCAACAAACTCCTGGACAAGCCCGGCCCTGTTCCACGAATCACAAAAAGGGACCGGTTATACACCGGATCCCCGTCCATGAAGGTGAGAAGAATAGAGCCCCTAAGAGGCATTGCCGGTATCCCCGGCTAAGGCGGCCAGGCATACCCTTACATCTACTATTCCGTTTGGTCTTACTGAATATCAACGGTACCGCCCGCGGCAGTGATCGATTCCTTGATTTTCGCAGCCTCTTCTTTGGAGACACTCTCTTTGAGGGACTTAGGCGCCCCTTCAACCAGATCCTTGGCTTCCTTGAGGCCCAGGCCGGTAACCGCCCGGACTTCTTTGATAACCGCGATCTTCTTGGTATCGTCATAGGCCTTTAGAATAACGTTAAATTCGGTCTGCTCCTCCACAGCCTCGGCAGGCGCCGCGCCCGCGGGGGCCCCAACCGCCACCGCTACAGGGGCGGCGGCGGATACACCAAACTTCTCTTCCAGAGCCTTGACCAGTTCAGAAACCTCCAGAACAGTCATGGATGAAATCGCCTCAATAATCTCTTCTTTCGTGGCTGCCATCTTAGCTTCTCCTTACAATGTAGTAGCGCCCCACAGGGGGCGCGGGGACCGGCCGGAAACCCGGCAGGACCCGGAGGCTTTCCCAAAACCACAGTTTTTCGGAAAACTCCCTATACGATCCGACAGGACAGCAGCTTCGGACAAGGAATCGTCCGGGAAGCCTGACGGATAGATATACTTTTTTAAGCGGTTTTTTTATCGCCCGCCGCTTTGATCACCCGTACCAGCCGGGAGGGAATATCGTTAAGGGCCCCGGCCAGATTCCGGGCAGGGCCATTCAACACCGACATAAGCATGGAGACAAGTTCCAGCCTGCCAGGAAGTTTGGAGAAGGCCGCCGTTTCCTGGGCGCTAAAAACCGAATCCCCAATAAGGGCCCCTTTAACCTGCAGGGCCGGAAATTCCTGGGTAAAATTCAAGAGGATCTTGGCGACCTCGTTGGAATCCTGGGGGGCAATCGCCACCGCCGTAGGTCCAACCAGGTAGTCCGC
The DNA here is from genome assembly GCA_031258265.1 of Treponema sp. Classification (GTDB taxonomy): domain Bacteria; phylum Spirochaetota; class Spirochaetia; order Treponematales; family Breznakiellaceae; genus JAISFT01. Next base: position 10,248 of record JAIRNB010000087.1, read on the forward strand.
CACCGCGCCGGGGGCGGAAAGCTGTTGAAAGGCGATCCGGGCAAAGTTGTTCTTCACCACCTTGTACAATACGCCCTTGGTCCGCAGTTGTTTCCGCAGGGCGCTTATCTGTTCCACCGTAAGGCCCCGGTAATCGGTAAAAATAAAATCCTTGGAAGCGCCCAAGGCCTCTTTGATTTCCTGAATGGCCTTGGTTTTGCTCTCCTGTATCTTTTTCGCTACAATCGCCATATTGCTATACCCCTTCCTGCGGGACGAGCGGTCCGCCGTCCCCCTATCGTAGAATTTGCCCTGCAAATTCCTTTAATTCGTCCATCCGTTCGTCAAAAAAACATCCGAAAATACATCGAAGGCGCCAAAAAACCGCGGACCCTTACTCCTCGTCCTTAATCGAAACCCACACCCCAGGCCCCATGGTGGAAGCCACGGAAACGGTCTGGACAAACTCACCCTTGGTATCGGCGGGCCGCTTGCGCTTTATCTCAGTGACGGCGGTCTTTACATTCTCCTCCAGCTTTTCCCCCTCCATAGACACCTTTCCCACCGCCAAATGCACCACCCCGGTTTTATCGGCCCGGAATTCAGTACGGCCCTTTTTCAGTTCCGCCAGCGCGCCTTTCAGATCAAAGGTAACGGTGCCAGTCTTGGGATTGGGCATAAGCCCCTTACGGCCCAGGACCATACCCAGTTTACCCACATCCTTCATCATGTCCGGGGTAGCCACCGCCACATCAAATTCGGTCCAGCCGCCCTTCACCTTTTCGATTAGATCGCCGGCCCCCACAAAGGCGGCCCCGGCTTCCTGGGCTTCCTTTTCTTTTTCCGGCTTGCAGAACACCAGTATCTTCTTTTCGCCCCGGAACTGGTGGGGAAGCACCATCGTATCCCGGACAGACTGATTTTTCTTAAGGCTCAGTTTAACCGAAAGATCCACCGTCTCGTCAAATTTAGCGTATGACAGGGTTTTTACCAGATTCAACGCTTCCTTCAACTCGTATGAAGCGCCGGTATCGTATTTCTTGCTGTTTTCCTGATACTTTTTTCCACGACTCATCGTTCCACCTCCACACCCATGGACCGGGCCGTGCCGGCAATGATCCGCATGGCGGCTTCCGTATCATTGGCGGAAAGATCCGTCATCTTTAATTTGGCGATCTCCTCAAGCTTCGCCCTGGGAAGCTTGCCCACCTTGGTCCTGTGGGATTCCGGGGAACCCTTCTCCAGATCGATAGCCTTCTTAATAAGCACCGAAGCCGGAGGCGTTTTAAGGATAAAGGTAAAAGTCTTGTCCTGGTAAACGGTAATTACCACCGGGATAATAAGCCCCGCCTCCATAGCCTTTGTCCTGTCGTTGAACTGCTGAACAAACTGGGGGGCGCTGACCCCGTGGGGACCAAGGGCAGGACCCACAGGGGGGGCCGGCGTGGCCTTACCCGCGGGACACTGCAGCTTGATCATCGCCATGATCTTCTTCTTTGCCATATATTACTCCTTCGTGGTACTGCCGGGGCAAACGGCTAACGGGGCGGACCCCTCCCACTTAAATCCCCCTTAAAATCCGGGACTACTGCTTCTCCACCTGCAGAAGATCAACTTCCACCGGCGTATTACGTCCAAAAATACCAACCATTACCTTGAGCTTGCCCTTTTCCTGATTCACCTCTTCGATAGTTCCGGTAAAAGATTCAAAGGGACCGTCGATGATCTTAACCTGTTCCCCGGCGGAAAAACTCTGCCGCACCCGGACCGGCCGTTCACCCTTAATATCGCCGGATTTCTGCAGCATATTCCGGACCTCATCGGCGGGCAAAGGCTGGGGCTTGGCGTCCCCCAGGGTCCCCACAAAACCATGGACCCCCTGGATTTTCTTCAGCCTGGAGCAGTTAGCCTTCCATACCACCGGAACATCGGGAAGATCCATCTCTATAAATATATAACCGGAATAGGTCTTCCGGGTCCTCACCCGCCGCTTTCCGCCCTGGGTATCCGCCACTTCTTCAATGGGAATCTTGACATCAAGAACAACTTCCTTATCCAGTTCGCCGTTTTTGAGCATCATGCGGATAATTTTTTCTATCTTGTTCTCCCACCCCGTGGAAGTTTGAACCGCGTACCAACCCGAAGCCATGGTCTTCCTTCGATTTGCCTAGAATATCGCCCGAATACCAACAAGGAGCAGCATATCCACCAGCCCCAGAGCCGCCGCAATGATAACAGTAGAGATAATAACCACCTTAACGGAACTAACCACGTCATCCCGGCCAGGCCATACCACCTTCCTGAGTTCCGCGTAAGACTCTTTGACAAACTGGACAAGTTTGTTCATACCACCCTACCTTCTCTTTGGTTTTCCACAACACAATCCAACTATTAAGGGGGGGCTGTTACCGGACAAAAACCCCGTCATAGGACATTTTTTGTCCGCCCCCCCTGCGCTCCATAGTCCTCCCGGACTTCGTCCGGTCCGGTCTATTCCGCTACCCCCCTGGCGCAGACAACCGGAAAACCCGCTTGCAAGCTGCCACAATCTTCCCAGGCGCAGAAGGCCTCGCCCTCCCGGCAAGGCCGCGATAAGCCTTCGAGGCCGAAATCCCTCTTTGTCATATCGCCCCCGGCTATTGCAATCTCCGGCTTTTCTTAAATTTTCTTCCCAGGCGCAGAAGGCCTCGCCCTCCACTCGCCGGCCTCCTGCCGGCTCCTGCCGGGCCGGGCTTAACGCTAAAACGCCATCCATGGCGTTTTACCTTGCCGGCCCTGCGCCCTGCTTGGCCCGGCAAGGCCGCGATAAGCCTTCGAGGCCTAAATCCCTCTTTGTCATATCGCCCCCGGCTATTGCAATCTCCGGCTTTTCTTAAATTTTCTTCCCAGGCGCAGAAGGCCTCGAACCCTCGACCTGCGGTTTTGGAGACCGCCGCTCTACCAACTGAGCTATACGCCTCTGTTTGCTAATCCGCCTACCCTGTAGGCCCACCCGTAACAAAACCCGGCGGAAACCGCCTTACTTTATTTTGGTCTCCTTGTGGAGGGTATGTTTCCGGTCAAAGGGGCAGTATTTTTTCAGTTCCAGCTTCTCCTGGGTATTCCGCCGGTTCTTCGCGGTGGTGTAGTTCCGCCGCTTACACTCGCTGCATTGAAGGGCCACCAGTTCCACAACCTGTTTCTTGCTCGCCATATCCCAATCCCTTCCGGCCCAAGGCCGGGCTTAATCCTGTTCTACGGGGTTTTTATCCAAACCCCACATAAAAAAAGCTCAATTTGCCTCTTAGCCCTCGATCAGAATCGAACTGATGACCTTATCCTTACCATGGATATGCTCTGCCAACTGAGCTACAAGGGCATGTCCGGGCATAGCCAGGCGGACCGGACAATTAAGTCCAAAAAGCATATCAGAATCAAAAAAAAAGATCAACACAGCTCCCAAAGGGCAGGTATATTGTTTTAGTAAGGGGATTTGTCTCAGGGTACATTCCCCTTATAAGCCCCAGAGGCTCCCCCGCCGGAAGGCGGATTCCTGGGTATGTACCCTTCGCATACAATGAGCCTCCGCGGAGCAGAGCTCCGCGGTATCTTAAGCGTTGCTTTAGTCAAAACGGAGGCTCGGTCGTAAGGAAATTTATAATACGGTCTGGTTTAACACCAAATTTTTGTAAACGTTGCATTGTTTGAGCCGGAGCAGAGCTCCGGGGTATTAAACCAGACCCTCGAATCAAGGTACGCTGAGCAGGGCGGAAATGTCCCGGTTAAGCTCCCGCTGGCTATAGGCCCCCACCCTGACGGACTTAATAAACCCCTCCGCATCGATCATAAAGGTCTGGGGGATAGCGTAGATATTGTAGAGCTGCGAAATTTGCCCGTCCCGGTCCATGACCACGTTAAGATCGAGTTTCCCGGCCCGGAGAAAAGAGGAAACCTCCCGGTCCGTCTCGGCGCAGTTCACCGCCAGGCTTGTTAAATCCTGGGATTTAGCGGCCAGGGCGGCAATAAGGGGTAATTCCCGGATACAGGGGCCACACCAGGTGGCCCAAAAGTGCAGGACCAGGGGCTTCCCCCGATAATCCGACAGCTTTACGGTCCTGCCACCGGGGGCGGTAAAAGTAAAATCTGGGGCCTTCCTGCCCGCCGCCAGTTCATCCGCCCCGGCCGGCGGGGCCCATAACAGAAGACCCGCCAGAATAATGCCGTTCAAGAGGCTTCCGGGCCAAAACCACCGTTTACAAACCTGCGTCATAAGTTCTCCTTCGTCTTTTTTACCTGATCTCCCCGGATTCTTTTCCGGGAAAGGACCCCGGTCGGGCAGATTCCGATACATTCGCCGCAGCGAATACACTCCCGGTCAAGGGCACGCCGGGTATCCATTTTACAAACAGCGGCGCATTTCCCGCAATGGCTGCAGTTCTTCTCCTCGATTGCCATGCCGAACAGGGCAAAGCGGTTAAAAAGGCTGTAAACCGCCCCCAGGGGGCAGATAAAACGGCAGAAAGGCCGGAAGATGAACACCGAAGATACCGCAAAAACGGCCAACAGGACCAGCTTTAGAAAGAAAAGACCGCCGGTAAGCTCCCTAAAGGCCGCATTGAAAAGGACCAGGGGCAGTCCCGCCTCCAGAGTCCCGACGGGACAGAGGAATTTACAAAAAAACGGTTCCCCAAAACCGTAAACAAAGAAGGCCCCCAGGGGCAGGGCAAGAACCGGCAGAATCAAAAAACCGTATTTCAGCAGGGACAAGCGCCGGGTAAGGGGGCTTTTGGGTAGTTTTGGAGAAGGGAACTGGTACAGAAGTTCCTGGATAAGGCCAAAGGGGCAGAGGAAACCGCAGACCCCCCGGCCCAGGGCCGCGCCGGCCAGCAAAAGGAGGCCGGTAACAAAAAAGGGGAAACGGCCTTGGGAAAGGGAATTCTGCAAAGCCCCCAGGGGACAGGAGGCGATGGCCCCGGGGCAGGAATAACAGTTAAGGCCGGGGACGCAGAACCTTTTAAGGGGACTGCGGGACACGGTCCCCCGGGCGGCGCCATGGGCGAAGCCCCGGAGATCCGCGTTGCAGACCAGCAGGGACAGGAACTGGACGGGCCGCCTTGACAGCCGGATTCCGTCGGAAACTTTTCCCCCTTCCAATCCCTGTTTACCCAATCCCGATACACTCCAGGCAGATAAAGATCGCCTTCTTAAAAACCAGTTCCATGTCGCCAAGGGCAATGCCGGTGATAACAAAAACAAGCCCTAGGGCCAGAAGGGAAACCGGGATAACCGAATCTTTCATTGAATCTTAGTTTTGGAGGACAGGCTCCGCTTGTCAAGCGGCCGACGGCGGTGTCAGGTGCTAAATTTGGCGACTGACAGCTCTGTGTTACCGAAAAGTGTAAAACCCGAACGTTGCTGCCAGCAGCTCAAGGCGGCATATAAATTTGTCCGCATAAAATGTGGTTTTTGATAAGATAGTCTTAACGCTGTATAAAAAGCCCTTTTTCCAAGCGCAAATCGTTTCATAAAAAGAATTATTACATCATGCCCATTGCAGAGATTATAGATATCACAAGTATTTTTTTGGGAAATGAAGTTATCTATATCTTCCTTCTTCAATTCTTGTTTTTTATCCGGAGATTGAGCATTAATAATATCAATAATTTTTTGTTTTTCCTGTGCTATTTTATCAGTATCGTATTTGTAAAATATACCGTCAAAAGAATAGCCGCAATTTGTCTCGTGATTATACCAATGAAGATATCCCATGTATGAGGCGTTTTCCAGTATGTTATCAAAAATATTTTTTAGTTCTTTTAGTTTGGTATATTCGGCGAAAATATTTGCCCTTATTTCACCATCTCTCAATATTGTCATTTCAATATCATGGCAATCTGTAAGAAAAAGACAATCTAAGTCTGGCTTCTCATTTTTCAGGTTAGAAAAGTCAGCATCAAGAATACCTATTATCTGCTTTGTTTCACAAGACAACTCCTTGAGGATTTTTCTTAATTCTTCCTTCCCATCAGCAATTTCTATCCACGTTCTTTCATTATCAAAGAACTTTTGGAATATTTTTTCATCATCATCTCCTTCTACGAGTATACAGACAAGGCTGTTCGCATCCGGGGTTTTCCAGATCTGACGAATTTCAGTGAGTTTTTCTTCTGTATGGACGCTCGGATATTGGATGCTTTTTATCAGACTTTCAGGCGTTTTTCTTTTCCTCTGATGAAAGGTCATAGAGGTCAGTACATAAATCATAGTGGCCGGCTATAATTTGTGGAGAATGGGTTGCAACAATGAAAGATAAATTATTATTAACCTGCCTGATTTTTATTAAATCGTTTATGAACTGACGCTGCCAAACAATATGTAATGAGGTCTCCGGCTCGTCAATCAGTACCATTGATTCATGTTTTGTTTTAAATATTAATTCGTATAGCAAGACTATTTCCTGTTGTTCGCCAGAAGACAGAGAAGCTAAACGAATATCGTCATGTGTTTTTGTTTTCACCGCAAAACCGTTACGGAAGTCAATAAACACCTGTTTGTTTTTAAAAGACTTTTTATTTATTATTTCTGAAAAAAGTTCTGCCTTGATGATTATTTCGTTATATATATCTATTTTTTTCTCAAAATCTTCCAGGAATATTGATAAATATTGTCTATTTTCATCATAAGCAGTATATTGAATCGGCTCGGAATAAATGCCCATGGCTAACAACTGTTTATATTTTTTATGGAAAATCTCAAAGCGACTTTTATATTCGTCCGCATTAAGCGGGGTACATTCGTTAATACGGTTAAATTGTGTCGCATTTAATTTTTCAGAAAGCGCATTTTCTTTGTTTTTTTTATCTATGAGAGACGCGCACATTTCATTTGCATAAGAGCTTATCGCATTTACAGTCTGTTTGCCGGTGGGAACATAGAAAACATCGGAAGCAACCATATTATTATTGGGAATATTTTCCTCTCGTATGAGCCGTTGATCTTTAATAAATAAAACATCATATTTTTTTTCTTTACTGTCTGCCCAAAATTCATTAAACACCGGTAATGAAGATCTTCCCAACTGTTTTGTGTCCCTGTCAAACCAAATTGACTCATCGTTTTCAAAAAAAATTGATATTTTACTGACCTTCAAACTATTTAAGTAATTCGTATTTCTCATATATATATTGTTTATTACATTCAGTATCGTTGTTTTCCCATACCCATTAGGACCGGTAAGTATGGTGATCCCCTCTTCCTGGTTGAGTTCAATGATATAATCAAAATACCCGAATAGTTTTTCAATATTGATGCTTTTTATTTTCATTATTCAGTTCCTTTAGCTATTATACCATGGATAGGTAAAAAGGGTCAACTCGTGCGGGCAAGCGTTCAGCCGGGCGGAATGTAGCGGGCCGGGAAAGTCCAGGGAAGCCCGGATAGAAGCCTTTTATCCCTGGCGGGGGTCAGAAAGTCCCAGATATTGACGATTTAGGTTGAAATTTGGTGAAGACACCTCTGCGTTACCGCAGCCTTCGGCTATATATGCTGGCCGGCAGGGGGCGAAGTAATTGTCCTGGTAAGGACATGTTAAGGAAAAAATGTAACACCCGCCCGGCGCAGGGCGACTGTATTTATTCCGGCCAAATGCAAGGGCGGCTTTAGGCGGGCGGGCGCGCCGCGGGGCCGGCTGTGGTAAATGCTTACGTTTTTGCAGCTTTTGTTCCAGCACAACGCGCAAGAGCGCGTTGTGCTGCGTGCGCACTGCCCCGGTTAAAACCGGGGCGCATTTATTCAATTTGGGGGCATACGGAGGCGCTACGCGAAGCCACATTGGTTTAATTAACAAGCTACGCTTGCTTTAATCGCGCGAGGGATAGAGCGGAAATACCGCAGACTTTACCAGAGGTAAAGTCGAGGAATTGCAGCGATAGCCCGGTTTTTGCGTGCCTGGCACGCAAAAATGCGCCCAAAAACTTCGGTCTTTGAACAGCAGCCGCTTAAAATAATTCCGCCTGGCCTTTTCCGCTTTTTTCTTCAAAGCTGTGCATATATTTAAATAATTCATCTGTATTGTGTACTATTTTATTTTCTTCACAGGCCCTGACAAATATTTCCATGAGTTCTTCATTATTGCCGCTGGTTAGTACATAATTATTTCCGTATCTTTTTTGATATTTTTCCCTTAGCCCGGGAAAATA
>JAIRNB010000107.1 GCA_031258265.1 Treponema sp.
CGCGAAGGAAAGGCTTAAGAGAAACCACAAAAAAATGCTACCAAATTATGAAAAAAATGCCCAGCATCCGGGCGAAACTGGCTGGTGGAAAACAGCCCCCGGCGATTCTCCGCTTTTACCCCCTTTTCTGGGCGTATTTTTGGGCGCCAGGCATGTAAAAAACCTTAGTTCTTTGAGCTTGTTCCAAAACCCGGTTGGTTTCGGAACAAGCTCTTGGAAAAACCGGCCAAAGCCCGGTTTTTCCCCCAAATTCAAGGGAACTGTTCCAAAAGCTGAAGTTTTGGAACAGCCTCCTTTAAGATCGAGCCTAAAGACGCGCGGGAACTCCTCAGGTCTTTTTGTCCAATTCCTGTATTTTCTCGTTGATTAAGCAGCCCAATAGCTCATAAATATCCTCTAAAGCCGCTTTCCGGTAGTTCTTCATAGTGGATACAGGGTCTATTTCCCTTGAAAAAAGGTCGGTTGGGTCAATACCCAGAGCAAAAGCCAGCTTTTGTATCATTTCAGACGAAGGAAATTTAACAGTATTCTCTAACATCCCAATATAATTCGTTGAGGTTTCCGCTTTTTCCGCCAGTAAAGCCTGACTCCAGCCCCGGGCTTGCCTGAATCCTTTCAGATTAGCGGCCAAAACATCTCTGATATTTGTCATACAAAAGTCTACTAACTTTCAGACGGAAACCGGCCCTTACGGGCGGGAATTCAAGGGGCGTAAGCCCCACAAGAGGTTTTCCAGGTTTTGATACAAGAGCTATAGAAACTTTGCGTACCGGCTTTAATAATGTCCTTGGTAATTGAGCTTGAAACTGGAATTTTGGGAAAGCTCCGGTTTTAAGACCGCGATCTTACACGGCCTCCATTCGGGGGGCCCGGTTGGACTGAAACCAAAACAAACCCCGCGAATCTACGGCATAGGGCGCGGTATGCCGGGGTCCGCGGGGAAGTTCTGAACTTCCTGCCCTAGCAGCCTGTTGCACTTGTAGATTTTTTGCATAAAGGGCACCGCAGGCGCCTGGGCAAAAAATCACGATTATTGGGCAGCTGTGCAAACCTGTGGTTTGCTTGGAGTTTGTAAGGTATAAATATTCACGGATGTGAATATTTATACCATATTTAGGCGCGAAGCGCAACAAACTCCTAGGTCCTGTTTTTTACATAGGTACAAAGGTACTTGCGCCAATGCTCATAAGGTCCCAGGTGCCGCTTAAAACGCCGCAGGCCCTCTTTGCCCATGTCCTCGTTGATGTTCAAAAGCCTGACCCCGCCTCCCGGCGGAGGGGCCGCAGCGGCGGCGGTAGAATCCCCGCCCCCTAATTTATCTCTGGCCAGGAGGTAGATCAGGTACACAAACAAATTCTGAATTGTCCCCTTGCCAAAGTGAAGGTAGGCCCGGCCTTCTTCCCGCTGTTCCCACACCAGGTAGCCGGAAAGTTTATCCTCCGCATAGGCTAACAGCCCGTGGAAATACCGTTCGTCATATATCTCCCCCATGATCTCCAGGGCCCGCAGTTCGCAGCCCGCAAAGGCGGAACAGAGGCCGCAGTCCTGGGAACCGCACCACTCCCGCTCTACCTCAAGAAAGAGCCGCCGGTTAGCGTTATCCAGGGGAATTAGGCTTATACCGGGGCGGTCCAGGAATTTATTCAGGTGGGTGTGCTTCTTGTGGTTGATTCCCCCGGAAAGATCCACGACGTCCGCCGGTTTATAGATATACTCGCTGTGATCGTCACTGTACCCGGCCTCCACCGTAAAACCGTCTACCCCGGTGAATTGTTCCAGAAAACATTCCTCCACAGCGTAGAGATGCAGCCTGGGCAGGGACGCCCCCAGGGCAAGATCGTAGAGGGTTTCTATAAGCCCCCTTAGCCTGTTCCGGGGCAGCGCGGCCCCGGTTTCCCCGGAGCAAAAATCCATGGACAGCTTTACCTCAAAGTACGGTTCCATGCCATCGAAGAAAAATACCGTCACCAGGCAGCCGTCGATAATCCGGTACAACTCATTAAAAGAGAGGGTCCAAAAGGTGGAAACCGCGGGGGTCAATTCGGAAAGAACGGCGGGACTTTTAAAATCCCGGAACAGGGGATAGCTTTCCGGGCCCGCCGGAAGAAAACCCCGTCCCATAAGGTAATCCCGCGCCCGTTTATCCGCCTCGCCCAGGGGTCGGGGTCCCTCCCCCTCAAGTCCTGTATGGTTCAATGTAAAGGACCCGCCGAGGGGAAAGAAATTCCGGGAAGCGCCCCGCCGGTTCTCATGGTCCCCTGGGGACTCGGGCCCTCCGGGTCACCGGCGGTATAGGTGCAAATGTACTTGGGCCACAGTTCATGGGCGCTTAGGTGACTCTTAAAAAGCCGCAGACCGGGGCTGCCCATGTCTTCGTTGATATTCAAATACTCAAGCCCCTCCAGATATTCGCGGGTATGGGGTTCCGTGAACAGGCGGTAGATGAGGAATACGAAGAAGCCTTCTATCACCGCCTTGCCAAAGTAGAGGAAGGCGAGTTTTTCGCTGATCCGTTCGCAGATAACATAACCGGCCCGCTCCTCCCCATGGTAAAGGAGGAGTCCCCTCTGGCGGCGCTCATCAAAAAGTTCCACCATGTTCCGCAGGGCTTCCCGCTCGCAGCCCCCGAAGGAGGCGCAGGAGACGCAGTCCTTTCCCCGGCACCAGGCATCCTCGATGATAAGACATTCCCCCGCATTGGCGCGGGTCAGGGGCCGTAGAGACAGCCCCTCCAAGGCGGAACAGCGCCGTATCCGTTTACGTTTGTAAAAATTCACTGTCCCGGAAAGTTCCAGCAGATCTTCGACCCGGTAGACGTATTCATCATCCTGGGGATGCCGCCGGGTTTCCAGGCGGTATCCTTGAATCCCCTCAAAGTCCGCCAGGTACTTTTCATCCACAAAGCGGATCTGCAAAAAAGGGAGGCCCGCCTCCCGGCAAAGGCCGTAGAGAATTTCAATAATCCGCGCCAGCGCCGTCCGGGACAGGGCCCCGGGGGACCGGTGTATGGTAAAATAAATTGGCTTGGCCTCATGAAAGTAGATCGCGCAAAGACAGCCGCCGATAAGCTTATACAAGCCATGGTAGGCAAAGGACCAGGAACTTATGATAGGGGCGCTCATCTCCTGTAAAAGGCTGTACTGGGAAAAGGCGCTAAAAACAGGGTAAGCCGATATATCCGCCGGCAGGAATCCCCGGTCCTGGAAAAAGCGGCGGGTCCTGCAGATTACAGCCGGGCTGCCCCGCTCGTACCGTGCCCTGGCCTGCCGTTCAAGACAACATGCCGTCATGTTCACCCTGTCATGGTAACAGGAATCCCCTTTCTTGGGGAGTATCCCGCGGACCGCCGGGCAGGGCATCGGCGTTTACTTTTTCGTTTGTTTATGGGCGCATTTTTGCGTGCCCCGCACGCAAAAACCGGGCTTTCCGGGGCTCCGCGGGTCCCTTACCCGCTCCGGCCTCCTCGTCCCGCCTCCGGCGGGACTGCGGTGGCGCGCTTCGCGCCCCCTCCAATCCCTTGCGCTGCTAAAAAATGGCATCCATGCCATTTTTTAGCTTTACGTATTTGCAAAGCAAAAACGTATGCGTCTATCACAGCCGGCCTCCCTGCCGGCCACAAAGCCGAAGGCTGTATATTAGAGAATGTGGAACCGCATAGCGCTGGTAAATTTCCCAGATATTGAGTAAATGCGGCTTAGCTTTAGCTAAGCCCGCGGCAGGCAAGCGCAGCTTGTTTATTTGACAATGCGGCACGGCTTAGCGCCAGTGATTCCCCAGATATTGAACAAATGCGTCCCAGCTTTAGCTGGGGCAGAGCGCGCGCGGCACAACGCGCAAAGCGCGTTGTGCTGGAACTAAAGCTGGCATCCATGCCATTTTTTAGCTTTACGTTTTTGCAAAGCAAAAACGTATGTGTTTGTCACAGCCGGCCCCGCGGCGCGCCCGCCCGCCTAAAGCCGCCCTTGCATTTGGCCGGGATAAATACAGTTGCCGTGCGCCGTGCGGGTGTTACGTTTTTTCCTTAACGCGCCCTTACCAGGGCAATTACTTCGCCCCCTGCCGGCAGGTTGTATATTTACCCCTGTGGCACCGCATAGCGCCGGTAATGCCCCATAGTTAAACCCTATGGCATTATTAAAATTCCGGCATGGCGCAACCCTGTTTATCCACAGTGGGGGTCTGCTTCCCAAGAACCCGCTCGCGGGGCTTGCCCCGCGGAGGCTCATTGCCCGGAAGAAGACTCGAACCCTCCGCCCCTCCGCCTCCTGCTCCGGGGCTCCGGGACCGCCTCCGGCCCCTTCCGGGCGCATCCTGCGCCCTTTTCCTCGTATTCACTCGGCGGGGCCTTCGGAAGTTCTTATCTTCTTCCGTTCCTATCATAAAAAAGCCCCGCCCTAACGGGACGGAGCTTTTTTATTGCCCGGAAGAAGACTCGAACTTCCATGCTTGTGAAGGCACTGGTACCTGAAACCAGCGTGTCTACCAATTCCACCATCCGGGCGCGGCAAAAAGAATAGAACATTTCCCGGCGAAAAGTCAACGTGGTTTTTCCCTATTCCCAAGGTACCGGCAAAGCCGGAACCGCGCCCAAATTCTCAAGAAAAGACTCACGGATTTAGCTGTGCCAGAAGCGGCTTTCCCAAAACGTCAGTTTTGGGAAACAAGCTCGTCCGGCAGCCAAACACACACGAAACAAAATTCCAAATCCCGCGAGGCGCAAGGGATAGAGCGGAAATACCGGAGGCCCGCCGTAGGCGGGCTGAGGAATTGCAGCGATAGCCCGGTTTTTGCGTGCCGGGCACGCAAAAATGCGCCCATAGAAACTCGACATTCGGCTATTAATATTTTTCTTTTATGTCCACGTTTTCCAGACCCTTGATGGACTTGAGGGCCCGGAGAAGCCGGCCTATGTCCGTGGCGCTGGGGAATCCGACCAGGAGCCTGAGTTTGGCCCCCTTCTGGTCAAAGGCCTGGGCCACATCCACGGTCAGGACCCGTACCCCAAAGGATTTGACGGTGTTTATCAGATCGGTAATATCCGGAACGCCGTTTTTAAAACTGAGTTCCAGAGTCTTGTTCCGCTCGGCGGGGAAGATTTTGAATTCAAATTTACCGAGTCCCCAAAGGGCTATCAGGGCGAGGCCCTCGGTGACGGCCGCCGCCAGGTACTGTCCCGCGCCGATAGTCATGCCCACCGCGGCGATAAGCCACAGGGAGGCGGCGGTGGTAAGGCCCCGGACATTGTTACCAAGCCGGATCATGGCGCCGGCCCCCAGGAACCCGATCCCCGACACCACCTGGGCGGCGATTCTGCCGGGGTCTCCGTTCCTGGGCTGACTAAATTCCTGGGGCAGCCAAATGGAAAGGATCATCAGCAGGGTAGCCCCCAGGCAGATGATCACATGGGTCCGCATCCCCGCCACCTGCCGCCGGCTTGCCCGCTCAAAGCCGATAATAACCCCCGCCGCAAAACTTAAGGCCAGGCGCACTACAATATCTACTTCGGTTAAAAAAGGATTAGTCATGGGAATCCTGTGTTTCCGCAGCCCCGGCCCCTGTTTCGGCGGGGTTAAGATATGGCCGTCTCCAGGGCTATTTCCATCATCCTGGTGTAGGATTTTTGCCGTTCCTGGGGACTGTCCTCCTCACCCGAGATAAAACTATCGGAAATGGTAAGCAGGGCCAGGGCTTCCCGGCCGTATTTAGCCGCCAGGGTGTAGAGTTCCGCGGCTTCCATCTCCACCGCCAGGACCCCGTAAGCCGCCCAGAGCTTCCAGTCATCGGGATCGTCACCATAGAAAATGTCGGAGGAGACAATGCTCCCCACCTTGGGTTCCCAGCCCCTGGCCAGGGCCGTATCGTAGGCGGTCTTAACCAGGTTAAAACTGGCCGTTGGGGCAAAGGTTCTCCCCTTAAAACGGAGGGCGTTGGCCCCCGAGTCGGTACAGGCGGACATGGCGATAACTATGTCCCGGAGCTTTAATTCCTTTTGAAGCCCCCCGGCGGTACCGATACGAATGGCCCGCTTGACCCCGTAATCCTTAAAGAGTTCATTTACATAAATTGATATTGAGGGAATCCCCATCCCCGTTCCCTGAACGGAGACCCGCCTGCCCTTGTAGCTCCCCGTGTAACCCAGGATGTTCCTCACATCGGTGTAAAGAACCGGCTGATCCAAAAAATTTTCCGCCACGAACTTCGCCCGCAGGGGATCGCCGGGCAGTAAAACAGCCTCCGCAATTTCCCCCGGCTTGGCGGCAATATGAAACGACATGCTCCCTCCTATTTCTGTGGTTCCCCTGCCTTCACTCCACCCATGGTAAAACACGCGGCCAGCATACAGAGGCTTCCGAATATGAAGATACCCCAGAACCCGGCCAGATCGATGATAAGCCCGGTTACCGGAGGCGCCAGAATAGCGGCGCCTTGGCTGAAAGTATAATACAAGCCGGTATATATGCCCATATTCCCAAAATTGGCTATCTGCCAGAGCATGGGAAAGGAGTTCACCGTAACCCCGATCCAGACCGCGCCGTAAAGGAACATCAGTACCAGGAAGATCCCCAGGGCCCCCGAAGGACCAAGCCCGGCCCTGGCCCCCAGGAAACCGCAGATGGGGATAAGGGCCAGGATAGCGGCCAGAAAAACCAGACTTATCCTGATAAAACGCCTTCTCCCCAGCCTATGGGCCAGGTAGCCGCAGGGGACCGCCATGATTACGCTGGAAATCCCCGCCACCCCCTGCGCCAGGGCGGCGTTCCCATCGGAAACCCCCATAGTTTCCACCAAAAAGAGCCCCAGGAAAGGTTTCGCCCCTTCATAGGCGGTAAACCAGAAGAAAATCGAAAGGAGAATCCGGGCCACACTGGCGTCTTTCCGGGTATTTCCGGCCCCGATTCCGCTCTCCCGCCCCGTTCCAGCCTCCAGCCCCGCCCCCGGAGCTTTATCCAGGCTTCCGTCCCGGCTTTCAGCGCCAAAAATCTGCCGGATCGAGCGCAGAACCGGGACCCTTTCTTCGGATTCCCCGGTTTTTTCCGGCAGTTTCTCCCTTACAAAGGCCAAAAGGACCAGTACCGCCGCAATGATACCTAGGGACGCGATATTAAAAGGCAGAGCCCCCTCAAAAAAAGCCCCCAGCGGCGAGGGAACGCCGATTAACCGGGCCAGAAACAGGGTACTCACGATAAGTCCGATACCCCCCATCATGTTGATCACCCCGTTGGCCTCGGAACGGTAATCCCCCGGAATAGTATCGGGCATCAGAGCCACCACCGGGCCCCGCACGGAGGTTTTAAAAATATTAAAACAGAAGACAATCCCCAACAGGGCAGGCAGGGACCAGGAGGCCATAGGGGGAATAAGACTAAAAAGGAGGGCCGCCATGGGTAGTTCCACCAGGATAAAAGGCATCCGCCGGCCCAGCCGGGTCCGGGTCCGGTCGCTCCACACGGAAATCACCGGGATCAGAAACAACTGGAGGATATTGTCCAGAGTCATAATCCCCCCCACCGCGGCGTTAGACGAAAGGAAGCGCCGTAAAAAAATAGGAACATAAGTATCGTAGAGGGGGTCCATAAGCCCCATTGTAAAAAAGCCAAACCCAATAAGAAAAGTGAGCCCCATGTACCTTCGGAAACCCCGCTCGCCGGTCCCTGCTTTGTCCATTATTACTCCTTTCCGCCCATACGGGAGCCTGTTTGAGAACTGATTATAGCCTATATCGCGGGCTTAGAGGTCCTTTTTGCGTATATTTCGTATACAGGGTATTTGGGCGCATCCGGCCCTTCGGGCCGGACCGGGCTATCGCTGCAATTCCTCAGCCCGCCTGCGGCGGGCTTCCGGTATTTCCGCTCTATCCCTTGCGCTGCCCAAAAATGGCATCCATGCCATTTTTGGGCTGGAACAAAAGCTGCAAAAACGTAAGCATTTATCACAGCCGGCATCCTGCCGGCCAGGCTGTATATTAGATAATGTGGCACCGCATAGCGCCAGTGATTCCCCAGATATGAGCAATGCGGCCAAGCTTTAGCTGAGCCTGCGGCAGGCAAGCGCAGCTTGTTTATTTGATAATGCGGCATGGCTTAGCGCCAGAGACTGCCCCAAAATTGAAAAATGCGTCCCAGCTTTAGCTGGGGCAGTGCGCGCAGAGCACGCGCGGCCCAACGCGCTCTTGCGCGTTGGGCTGGAACAAAAGCTGCAAAACGTAAGCATTTACCACAGCCGGCCCCGCGGCGCGCCCGCCCGCCTAAAGACGGGCTTGCATTTGGCCGGGATAAATACAGTTGCCGTGCGCCGGGCGGGTGTTACATTTTTTCCTTAACACGCCCTTACCAG
>JAIRNB010000110.1 GCA_031258265.1 Treponema sp.
GGCCGGCAGGATGCCGGCTGTGGTAGGTGTGCTAAAAAATGGCATGGATGCCATTTTTTAGCAGCGCAAGGGATAGAGCGGAAATACCGGAAGCCCGCCGCAGGCGGGCTGAGGAATTGCAGCGATAGCCCGGTTTCCGGCGCGAAGCGCCGGAAATGCGCCCAAATATTCAGGCTTAATCGTACCGGGATACTACAGCAGCTCAGTACGATCGGCGGCCCTGATCTGTTCCACAATTTCCCTGATGCGCTGGGTTTCCCCTTTTTTTGCCACCAGCGCCAGGGGAGCCCCGTCCTTTCCCGGCCGGATCACAACGATAAGATCCTCCACCCCGCAGAGGGCCACGGGGATGGCGGAATCCACAAAGCAATTTGCGGCCCCGGCGGAATAGACTTCGGAATCCGAATTTTTAAGGAGGGCGGCGTATTCATCCCAACTGCCCACATCGGTCCAGGAAAAATTCGCCTTTACCAGGGCGGCGCTGCGGCACTTTTCCGCAATAGCGTAATCAAAGGAAATGGGCTGGGTTTCCCGGTAGGCCTCCGCAAAGCCCGGCCAATTATCCAGAATTTTTAGCCCCTGCTCAAGATGATAGGATTCGGGGCCGGGGGGAAGGAGTTTTTCAAAGGGGGACAGTACCCCTGGGGCATGGCGGCGGAATTCCTCCAGCAAAAAAGATGAAGAAAAGGCGAACATCCCGGAGTTCCAGTAGAACCGCTTCGCCGCGATGTAAGCCTCCGCCTGGGGGCGGCGGGGCTTTTCCCGGAATGAGGCCGCGGCAAACGCCTCCACGGAATCCCGGACCTCCCCGGGCAGCGGCAGGGCTTCCCCGGCTTCGATATAGCCGTATCCCGTTTCCGGCCGGTCGGGCTTTATGCCAAAGACCGCCAGTTTCCCCTGCCGGGCCAAGAACTCGGCGGCCTGTGCGTCCCGGAGAAAAAGTTCCAGGGGTTCAATGATGTGATCGCTGGTAAGAACCATGACGGCCCGGCCGGAAGGCCGCCTCCCCATATCCCCGTAGAGGGTCCCGCAGGCAATCGCCGGGGCGGTATTTTTGGCTTCCGGCTCCACCAGGAGGAGCATCCGCCCCCGGTCCTCCGGGCCAAAGGCGGCGCAGGCGGAAACCACATGGAGGGCGTGGGCCTTCCCCGCGATGATAATTACCCGGCCGGGAACTTCGGCGCCCGTTCCGGCGCTCAGGGCCAGGGCCCGTTCCAGGGCGGCGGAAAAAAAAGTACGGGAAGGATCAACCGGGGAAATGGGCAGGAACTGCTTGGGCCGCCGGGAACTGCTCAGGGGCCAAAGCCGGGTCCCCGATCCCCCGGCCATGATAATACAATCGTCAAACATGGGGAGCCGGTTTTTCCCAGTCGAAGTAGACCCGCTTATCCAGGTCAAAAATCCCCTTGTTAAGCAGGGACAGGCCGGGCCGCGAGATACCCCGGAATTTCAGGTCCGCAAAGTCCAGCATGGCAAGCCACTCGGACTTATCGTAACCGTGGGCGCCCTCACGGTAAAAATAGGCGGTGTTATCCTGGGCCCCAAGGAACTGGTAGAGTTCCTGGGCGGCCAGGTAGGTCCCGTAATCGCCGTAAAGATTGCCCCACACGTCGTCCAGGGCGTTGGAACTGATCACACAGCGGGGGGCGCAGAGGGCCCGGGCAAAGTGCATATCAAAGGGAAGCCGGTACTCTTTTTTTACCCCGTAAGGCGGCTGTACCGATGAAAACGAAAGCATATTTTCGGAGAACCAGTGGGGGAAATTACACATCATGCGGCCAATAGTTTCCACGGTTGAGGAATTCTGCTCCGGCCCCCGGGGGCTGCCCAGGATACGGAAACTGCCGAATCCGCCGCAGCCTGAACCGGCCGCCCCCGCCAGGGCGATACGTTCATCGTGTATCATGGCGCAGATAGTCTGCTTTCCCAGCCGGGAACAGCCGGCGGCTATGAATTTTTCCGTATCCACATAGCTGCGGCGTTCAAGATAATCAATCAGCCGCATAATGCCCCAGCTCCAGGCCATAATCGCCTTGCCGGAGTAATCGGGATAGGCCTGGTAGACAGGGCCGCCCCCCTCCGGCCTGTCAAAAGCAATTTCATTAATATCGATCAACGCCAGGGCGTAGTCCCGCTGGCACAGAGTCTCCCACTCGGCGGGGAGCTGCCACATAAAGCCCCGCATAGTGTAGGCGCATATCACCGGGAATTTTCCCCCCTTATTCGGCCTAAGCACCCTGGCCCCAAAACGGAACTCCCCGCAGTCGATAAGCAGGTCCTCCTCCAGAGCCGCCCCGCCGTAAAGCTCCCCGGTCTTTAGCAGCTCGCCGGAAACCTTTGCGGGGACCGGCGGCATGGGACCGTAAAGAAAGTAATCCAGCATATCCAAAAGGTAGTCCCGCTGGGCCGGCCACTGGACAGGGGAATCGATCCGTTTCCCCCCGCCGCCCATGAACAGATCGGGCAGCAGCCTGTTCTCCGGGAAATCTTCTATCAGCTTAAAACCGTAACGGCTCTGATAATCCATGATCCATTCATCATATCCGCCGGAAAATCAATTGGCAAGCAAAAAGGAAAGTCCCCTCAAGGCCAGCGCAGACGGGGAGTTACTATTCACAGCCGCCACGAGGTGTTTACGTATCGTCAGCCCTTACATCCTACAGTTCGTCACTCCGGGGGCGGGGGGAATAGCTCTTTGAGGGGATAGGGTTTCCTCAGACACA
>JAIRNB010000126.1 GCA_031258265.1 Treponema sp.
GGCTACAGCGTAACTCCGTTTTTGAATATGGCAATCTCCCGGCAGTCATGCCCTTCACTTTTGGTTCTTGTCCGGCCGGAAGCAACCGCCCCGATAAGCTGAAGCAATTCCGCGAGAATCCGGTCCGGGCTTTCACTGAGAAGCCGGCCCGCGTCAAAATCTATCCAGTTGGGTTTCCGCCGGGCGAGGCTGGAATTACTGGCAATCTTGATAAGCGGGACCGGGGCCCCCAGGGGAGTCCCCCGGCCGGTGGTAAAGAGGATCAACTGGGCCCCCGCCGCGGCAAGGGCGGTGACGGATACCATGTCGTTTCCCGGACCTTCAAGGAGCTGGAGCCCCGGACCGGCGATCCGCTCCCCGTAGCGGCAGAGGCCCCGGATAGGGGAAAGCCCTCCCTTTTGCACACAGCCGCAGGATTTCTCTTCCAGGGTACTGATACCCCCGGCCTTATTTCCGGGGGAAGGATTTTCATAAATGGGCTGGCCCTGGGAACGGTAGTAGGCTTTGAAGTTTTCGATAAGAGAAACGGTCCGGTCAAAAATCTCCCTGCTTTCGCAGCGATCCAAAAGGATCTGTTCCGCGCCAAAGATCTCCGGGATCTCGGTAAGGACCGCCCCCGCCCCCCAGGCGCAGAAACTATCGCAGACACGGCCCGCCAGGGCATTGGCGGTGATACCGGAAAGACCGTCGGAACCGCCGCATTTAAGACCCAGAATAAGCCCCGCCGCTTCCGCCTTCTCCCGCCGGGCCCCGGCGGCATAGCCCGCCAACTGTTTTAACAGCCGCTTCCCCTCGGCGATCTCATCATCGCAGTCCTGGCAGCGCAGGAAAGCCATCCGCCGGGGATCTTCGGCAGGGGGTCCCAAAAATTCCTTAAAATCTTCCAGGGTATTATTCTCGCAGCCCAGGGACAGGATCAGTACCGCGGCGGCGTTGGGGTGCAGGGCGAGACCTTTAAGAATCCCCCGGGTGGCTTCGTGATCTTCCCC
Organism: Treponema sp.; assembly: GCA_031258265.1. Taxonomy (GTDB): domain Bacteria; phylum Spirochaetota; class Spirochaetia; order Treponematales; family Breznakiellaceae; genus JAISFT01. The sequence continues at coordinate 990 of JAIRNB010000126.1, forward strand.
CAACTGGGAACAGCCGTGGGGATGGGTCCAGGCATAAACCCCGTCGATGCCCCCTTCCCCCCGGCAAAATTCCGCATCCCCCCAGCGGGCCAAAGTCCGGGCTGCCCCGTTGACACAGCCCACGGTGGGGATAATCCAAATTTCATTCCGAATACCAATCCGCCCGTCGGGGCGGCGGTACACCTGAAACACGGGCGGGGCCGGCGATCCCCCCCGGCCCCCGGCTTTTGACGCGCCGGACGGCGTATTTTCCCCGTCCCGTATCCCCGGCCAACTGTAAACAGGATTCTCCGCAAGAAGGGTCCGTAAATTATGGGTATGAACCCAGGACCCGGCGTATATGGGCCGGGACGCCGCCCCAATAGGAAGACCGTATTTCAGGACCCTTGTCCCCGCCGGAATGTCCCGCAGGGCGATCTTATGGCCCTGGGGAACATCCTCCCCCACCCTGAGGCCCCCGGAAATACCGCCCGCCGGGCCGAAACTTTCCCCCAAAACAAGCTCTTCCCCGCTTCGCAGATTCCGCAGGGCTACGGCCACATGATCGCCGGGGTGTATCCTAAAAACGGCCTGCCCTTCGGGAGCCATCACCGGAAACCTTCCCGGTCCTCCCCGGCAGCCCGCGCCAGGGCTTCACCCATACCCGCCCGGAGGATCAGGGCCAGGTTTTCCGTCACCGCTTCCCCAATCCCGGAATAAGCGTTTAGATCTTCCCCCCACCAGTCGCCGAAGGAAAGGACAGCGCGGACCAGTTCAGCCAGGCTGGAAAGATCATAGGCGGGGGCCGGGGGCCCGGAAGAACCGGAGCCAGACTCCGCGCCCCGGCAGTCCGCCGCGCCGGAAGCGGCGGCCGCGTCCCAGAGGGCGGCAAAACGCCGCAGAATTTCTTCATCGTCCCTTATGGGGTAGAATTCCCCCGCCCGGCGGCCCTCCATTTCGTTAGCGGAGGGATTCCGCCCGCGGTAAAAAAGGATAAGCGCCGCCAGGGAGCAGCAGAGGGCCCGGGGAGCCCCGCGGTATTTTTTATAGTATGAAAGGATCGAAGGAAGCACCCTGATTTTAAATTTGGACAGGGAATTAAGGCTTATGGAAAGCAGCCGGTGTTTGATAAAGGGATTAGCGAAACGTTCCAGGGTTTCCTCCGCAAAATGGACAAGCCCTTCGCGGGATACCCCGGCGGCATCCCGGCTATTATTAGTATTACTGTTTGTCCGGCTCTCCGCCGAATTTAATTCCAGGGAAGGGATAATCTCCCCAAAAAGAGAGCGCCGCATGAACCGGTAAACCAGGGGATCTTCCACACACTGGGCCACGGTATCAAGGCCGTAGAGGTAAGCGGCAAGGGCAGTAGAACTGTGGAGGCCGTTAAGGACCCGTACTTTCCGCTTCCGGTAAAAATCAAGATCGCCGGTCCAGACAACCTTTAAGCCCGCTTCTTCCAGGGGGAATTCCTTCCGGTAATCCCAGGCCGGGGGTTCCTCGATAACCCACAGGTAAAAAAGTTCCCCCGCGGTTAAAAGATCGTCCCGGTAACCCAGCTTCTCCCAGAGGGCCTCCGCCTCCTCTCCGGGAAAACCTGAAACAATACGGTCCACCAGGGTATTGCAGAACACGCAGGATTTCAGCCAGCGGGCAAAACCGTCCCCCAGGCCCCATTCCGCGGCGTAACGTTCTACCAAAGCCCGCAGGGTTTCCCCGTTCCGGTCGATTAACTCGCAGGGAATAAACACCAGGGCCTTCGCGGGATCTCCCCGGAAAAAATCATAACGCCGGTAGAGCAGGGCCGTAACTTTACCGGGGAATGAAAGCTGGGGCCGGTCATCCAAACGTTCCCCGGCCCTATAGACAATCCCCGCTTCGGTCGTATTGGAAAAAACAAAACGGAGATCGGGGTTTTCCGCACAGGCAAAATATTCATCAAATTGGGTGTAGGGATTAATACAGCGGCTTAGGGACCTTACCGGCCTGAATTCCTCCACGGCCCTGCCGTCCACAAGACCCCGGAGGACCGTGGTGTAAAGCCCCCCCTGGGCGTTGATCAGCGCCCCCGCGCCCCCCTCCCGGTTCCGGGGCTGAACCGCCGCCACATTACCGTTAAAACCGGTCCGCTCATTTAAAATATCGATCTGCCAGTCCGCAAAGGCCCGCAGAAAATTCCCCTCGCCGTACTGGAGAATCCGCTCGGGCCGTTTCACGATCCCCAAAACCTGATCAATAGTTTTCATAGAGCCGGATATTTTCATAGACCCGATAGTTTTCATAGAACTGGAAGTTTTTATGGAACCGGAAGTTTTCATAGGGCCGGACCGGCGGAATCAAAAACCGCGTCCGCTGGGGGCATCATTCGGCGCTCACCTCTTTACCCTCCCGCAGAATCAGGGGCTGGCCGGGGGCAAGGATACGGCCCCGGCGATCGCCGCCCTTTATGCTCCCCAGAACTTCCTCCGGATCCCCCGAATGGGCGGGATTCCCGCTTCTAAAAGTCCCGTAATGACAGGGAACCAGGAGGGCGTCCTTCAGACTGTTCGCCAGCACCACCGCCCCCTGAAGACCCAGATGGTAGGGGTCCCGGGAAACATCCAGAGCCAGGACCGTGACATCCCGCAATTCAATGTGGTGTTTCATAAGCCGGGTATCACCGGGAAACACAAAAACCCCATCCTGGGTGCTTATCTTAAAGCCGCAGCAATCCGCCGGGCCAAAAACCGGGCCGTATTTATCCGGGTCCGAAAGCTGCCAGGGATGATCCGCCGGCAAAAGCTCTATCTTAGCGCCCCCCATATCAATGGTATTACCGTTTTTCCCCCGCTTGGGAGGGCCGGACTGGGGAATACCGGAAAGGCAGCGCACCGGAGAGGCCCCCAGTTCCTCCAGCCGGTCCCTGCAGCAGGGAGTGCCAATAAAAACAGGGTCCAGCTTCATAAGAAGCTTTGCCGTTTCCGGCCCCAGGTGATCGTCATCGGTGTGGGTGTAAAGAACCGCGTCAAGCCGGGGTATTTCTTCCACATCAAGGGGCCAGGGACCAAACAGTTCAGCGCCGTTCTCACTCAGGACCGGAGTCCCGGACCCGGTAACCAACAGCGGGTCCACCAGAAAGACAATCCCCCGGACATTCAGCATAAAACCCGCCTGCCCAAGCCAAAACAACCGGGTATCCCCGGCCGAGCCAAAATCTTTCACCGACATCTTCTGGGCTACCGGCGCAATACACTGACCTTCCGGTGTTCGTTGCATCATAGCTATTATATATACTCATTTTTATCCTAAATGACTACAAATTCTCACCGGGAACAGGCCGCCTGCCGTCATTTTTTTCGCCGTCTTAGTTAAGGAGGGGGGGCACAGGAGTCCCGAAAGCCGGGCTTCCGGCCCCCAAGGCGCGGCTGTTTCTAACGCTGCGCGCACTACCTCAGCTAAAGCTGAGGCGCATTAGTTCAACATGGGGGCATTACTGGCGCTAGGCCGTGCCGCATTACCCAATATACAGCCTTGCGGCTGTTCATCTTGGCCCGCCCACGCTCCAGCCTCCTCGGGCCGCTTCGCGGCCCTGCGGTGGCTTCCGCTACCCCCCCTGTTTTGGTGTTAGTCACCCCGCGCGCGGCCGCTTGTATGCACAGGCGCATTAGTTCAAATTTGGGGCATGCGGCCGTACCGGCCCGGCGGGAACCGAAATCCTTGTACCATGCCATGCTTTTTGTTAAAATACGGTGATATGGCAGCCGAAAAGATCCGTTGTCCCTGGTGTCTCGGGGACCCGTTGTACATTACATACCATGACAACGAATGGGGCCGTCCGTTAAAAAACAACCGGAAACTCTTTGAGCTGCTTATCCTCGAAGGCGCACAGGCAGGTTTATCCTGGCTGACTATTTTGAAACGCAGGGAAGGCTACCGCGCCGCCTTTGACGGTATGGACCCGGAAAAAATCGCCCGTTACGGCGAAAAAGATATTACCCGCCTCCTGGAAGACGGAGGCATCATCAGAAACCGGCGGAAAATACTATCCGCCATAGAAAATGCCAGGGCCTACCTTAGCCTGATGGACGGACCGCGGAGTTTCTCCAGGTGGCTTTGGGATCATGTAGACGGCAAACCCATTATCAACCATTTTGACGCCATGTCCCAAATCCCCGTCACCACCCCCCTGGCGGAGGGAATATCAAAGGAACTCAGGAAATTAGGTTTTAGTTTCACCGGCCCCACGATAATTTATTCTTTTCTTCAATCCGCCGGATTTGTAAACGACCACCTTACAAGCTGCTATTTAAGAAATGC
>JAIRNB010000171.1 GCA_031258265.1 Treponema sp.
CTAAAGCTGGGGCGCATTAATAAATTTCGGGGTATTTTCTGGCGCTAAGCCATGCCGCATTGTCAAATAAACAAGCTGCGCTTGCCTGCCGCTGGCTTAGCTAAAGCTAAGCCGCATTAGTTCAACACGGGGAAATTTACCGGCGCTATGCGGTGCCACATTATTCAATTCACAGCCTTCGGCCCTTAGCTTTTGTTCCAGCACAACGCGCTCCGCGCGTTGTGCCGCGCGCGCCCTGGCTTAGCTAAAGCTAAGCCGCATTGCCCAATATCTGGGGAATCACTGGCGCTATGCGGTGCCACAGGGGTTTAATTAACAACCTGCGGTTGCTTTTAGTGCGCAAGGGATTGGAGGGGCCCGAAGGGGCCACCGCAGTCCCGCCTGTGGCGGGACGAGGAGGCCGGAGCGGGTAAGGGACCCGCGGAGCCCCGGAAAGCCCGGTTTTTGCGGGCACGCAAAAATGCGCCCATAGAAACTCGACATTTGGCCTAATATTTTTTTCAAAATCGGAATTACCGGGGGCGCAGGGTTTTCCCAAAATCCACCGGGTTTTAGGAACGGCTCAATACCCGTCGGACATGGCGCGGTTAAGGTCCCGCTGGTAGAGTTCCTGGTAAACAAAGTTGCGGTTCCTAAGCTTTTCCTTGACGCTCTGGGAGAAGGGCATGAAACGCCAGAAAATGCCGCGAACCTCTTTGTCCAGCTTTTGGGTGCCCTCCGATTCTTTGATCATCCACTGGATATAATCCTGGACAAAGTAATCTTTAATATTCCCCCGGAATTTCATCTTCTGGAACCACTGGTAGTAATTCCCGGTAAGGCCCTCTTCCATCCAGTAGTAGGAGGCTTTTTCCTTGGCTACCTGCCAGCGCAGATCCCCCACGGCGGAGAGGATGGCGGTGTAGAGATTCTTGGGGTACATGGGAACGGCGATCCGGCCCCGGCTGGTGGCCCGGTTAAGGCGGGAGAAGGGCTCCCAGCAGAAGCCGGTGTCCCCATAGGTGGGCAGGAGAATCACATGGGGGACGATGCGGCTGCTTTTATTTCTGTAGACCCGGTGGAAACATTCGGGATCAATGCCCTCGATAGCCGCCAGGATGGAGATGACATTTTCCCGGAAGCCGGTATCGTTGGGGCCGTTATGGAAGTATTCGCTGGTGAGGACCGGGAAGTGGTTCCCCTGGCGGCCTATGGTCATCTTTACCATCTGCCGGACGGTTTCAAATTCGGTACTCAGGGCGCCGGTATCCACATTCACGGTGTTTCCCGTCTCGGCGATCTTGGCATTGATGGTTTTAAGATCCTCCTCCGCCTGGTTGTAATCCCGCAGGAAGATCTCCAGTTCCCTGTCCGCTTTAAGAAGCCCCTTGAGGATCTCCTGGGCTTCCGCAATGGCCTTCTTTTCGGACTCACCGTAAACGGCATTGAAGTTCAGGTTAGCGCCCGCGGGACCATGATCCAGAATAACGTTTACATCCGCCTGTAACTGCTGTTCCAGGTTCCGCCGTTCCGCGTCTTTGGCTTTGAGGAGTCCCGCGGTTCCCTCCAGTTTACCCTTGGCCTTTTCCAGAAGCTGCTGAAACCGGAGGGATGTGTTGGTCCGGGATATGTGTACTTCGTCGGTGGTGGAAGGCTGGATATTCCCCGTCCCCACGTTTTTAAGCCATTCGTCCAGGTAGTACACCGGCTGCCCCAATTCATCTTCCACCACCAGTTTGGAAAAGAAGGCCCGGGTCTCCGTGTTAAGAAAGACGGGATGGAGAATGCCGAAACGGAGGAGGAAGCGTTTGGCGGAGGGGAGCCTTCCTCCGGCTTTTTTTGCCACATTGCCCAGGAAATCCCAAAAGACCGTGATAAACTGCTGGCGGAATACGCTGCGATCCTTGGGGTCCTTACAGTTAAGGTATTTTTGTAGAATATTATGGGTCCGGGTAGAACTGTCCCCTTCCCCGGAGAGGGCGATCTTGTAGTAGTTGGGATCGGCAAAGAAATTGTGGGGGGAATCTTCAAACCTTTTGGTAACCTCCGGGAAACTGCCCCCCGGTACAGCGGAATCGGTCCCCTGGGCTTCCCCTTCCCCGGAAAAGCCACCCAGGTCCTCCGCCTCGCCGGCTTCGTCCATGCCAAAGATACTGGAAAAGTCCGGCGGCCCGTCTCCGGTAGTTCCCAGCATGGCGGCTAATTCGGGGTCCATCCCCTCCTGAAAAACAGTATCGGCCATTGTATTTATTACCCCCGGCTATTCTACTTTGAATTTGGATACCGTTTCCGCCAGGGTCTCTATAAGTTCCCGGTTTTTTACGGATATGTCATTCACCCGGTCTACCACCGCGTTTACCTGATCCGCGCCAATGGTCATTTCGTTCATCCCCTTGGTTATCTCCTGGGTTACCTGTTCCAAATTTTTGCTTTCAAGAATCACCTGCCGGCTTCCCTCGTTCATCTCTAAAGATCCCTGCCGTACATTTTGGGTTACATCGTTAAGCTGCGCAATAGCTTCCAGTATCTGTTTGCTCCCCTCCCCCTGTTCCTCCATGGCGGAGCGGATATTCGCCTCCTGTTCCGATACGGTGTTCACCGAATCATCAATGGCCTGGAATTTCTCCAAAACGGTATTCGCCGAATTTGTGATCTTCTCGATAGAAGCTTTGATTTTCTTGAGTACCTCTCCAATGGTTTTGGACTGTCCCCCGGCGCTTTCCGCCAGTTTGCGGATCTCATCCGCCACCACGGCAAAACCCCTCCCCGCCTCCCCCGCGTGGGCCGCCTCGATGGCGGCGTTCATGGCTAAAAGGTTTGTCTGCGCCGCAATTGTCTGAATTACCGCGTTGATCTGCATCAGCCCCTCGGACTCCCGGGCAATTTCCTGAATATCGGTGGAAACAGTCTGGAGACCCGTGCGGCCCACCTCCGAAGCGGCGGTAAGGTTGTTTACGTTTTCCCCATTTTTGATCAGCGTCGTCGTGACGCTTTGAATATTGGCCAGCATCTCTTCAATGGCGCTGGAAGACTGGGACACGCTTTCCGCCTGGTTTTCCACATGGCCGTTCAGCAGGCTGATATTTTGGGACAACTGTTCCATGGTGGCGCCGGTCTCCGTTACGCCGGCGCTTTGGTTTATAACCTGGTTTTTGATTCCCTGGATATTGCCGGTAATCTGCTTCATCGCCGAGGCGGTCTCCAGCATACTTTCCATCAGGTCGTTTCCCGTATCGTAGAGCTTGATGCTATGCTCCCGTATGGAAACCACCAGGCCCTTGATCTGGTCCAGGGTCTGATTAAAGTAGCTGGCCATAATATTGATCTCGTCAATCTTGTCAACCTGGATACGGGTGGTCAAATCCCCTTCCCCTTCGGAGATTTCCTTAAGGATGCCGCTGATCCTGGCAAGCCGGGGGAAGATCATCTGCATAAAGAACAGGGCAAAAAAGACACCCACGGCGATAAGAACCAGGTCCAGGACGATCTGGCGGATAATTTCCTGCCGCAGGCCGGAAAAAAGCCGCTCCGCCTCAAAATCGCAGCCGATAATCCCCACCATATCCCCCCGGGAGTTCAATATGGGGGCATAGATCGACACAAGCCAGCCCCAGTCCCCCTGGAGCATGAGGGTACTGGCCTGAATTTCCTTGCTTGCCCAGGTCTTGGCAAAGGCAGGATCGTAGCCGCTGACATCCTCCTCCGACCCCAAAGGGGAGAATTCCTCCTCGTCATCCGGGGGGGCGCTTCCGTCTATGATAAAACGGTATACCGGCTCCGACACCGGGGCCATGGTGTAAAGATACAGGGCGGCGGTATTCTCCTTTAGATCCAGAAGCCGCCGCCGGGTTTCCTCGTAAAAAGGATCTTCCCCGTCCAGCGACTTCGCCAGAGCTTCAAATTTATCCCCGTCAACAAGCGCCCCCGCCCGTTGAACAATGGTTATCCCCTGTTCGGCGAAAATCGACGTGGTAATATCTATAGTGGAAATGATACTGAGGGATGTGACCAAGACCAGCAGGGCAATCACAAAAAGGAAAAAAAAGAAAAGGAACCGGATTTTAAGGGAATTCCTAAAAGGCAGCTTCCCGGCGCCCCCGTGTTCCCCTGCCGCCGCGGAATCCGCCGGACCGGACGGTGTTTTTTTTGTTTTCATGGCGCTATTTTACTTGTTTTTGGTATCTGTTTCCAGATATTCGTAATATAATTCAATATAGAATGAAACCGGTAGATAGAGTGAAAGCGGCATCACCATGTTATGAAGGGGGGACACATAAGTTTCAAATACCGGGAGTCCGATCCCAACGCGCCGCCTTTTTTCATCTCGGCCCCCCCTCACTCCGAAGTCCTCATTACGCCCTCCGGGCGTCATTCCGGTCTTCTCCGCTCCCCCCGCTGTTTTGAAGGCGCATACTAACCGGGTTTTATAATTAGCTCCTACAACAAAAGATTCCGGTGTATGATAAGGGCAGAGCGGCCCGCGAAATTCGGGCAAGGAAAACATAAGGAGACCCCCATGGATTTAACAGTACGGATATTGAACGGCCAGGGTAATCCCGCCAGCCGGGATGAGATTGCCACCCTTTTTGCCGCGGACCTGGACTATGTACCCTACCGGCGGAATAACGCCGTTTCCCGGGACGGCCTGGTTACCATGACGATCCCCGCGGAGAAGGCGATTCTCCAGGCCAAGCTCCTGGTCCCCGGTTACGGCTTTGTGTGGATAAGCGCGGATAACAGGGGCCGGGCTTACGGGAAAGGCGGGGAGATTAACTTTGTCCGGGAGGCCGCGGAGTGCCGTATCTACGACACGGAGACCCTTATTGCCTCGGAGCCGGGTTTTGTCCCCTCGGTAAAGGCCCAGTCCATGCTGGCGGATGCCAAAACCCTCCTGGCCTTGGCGGAACAGGCGGGGTCCGCCAAGGCCGCGGAACTGAACCTTACCGCCCTGGCCGTGGGACTCTGGGCCGGGGACCTCGCGGTGGTGGAACGGGCCCGGCTGCGGATCGCAAAGCGGAGCCGGCGGGATGGTTTTCTCTTTGGCTGCGCCGGTTTCGAGTATCCCTACGAGCGGGAAGCCGGCCTTAAAGAAATTTTTGACCAGGTTTTTAACTACGCCACCCTTCCCTTTTACCTCGCCCGGGTGGAACCGGAACCGGGGAAACCCGATTACTCCACCCTGGAAAAGCTTCAGGATGCCTTTGAAAAATCGGGGATCGTTACCAAGGGCCACCCCCTCTGGTGGGCCCATACCGCGGGAATGCCCCCCTGGACTCTGGATTTGAGATGGGAAGATGGGACCATAAGCTGGGAGATAGAGCGGGTAATCAGCGACCGGGTACGGCACTTTGCCGGCCGGATCAAACGTTACGACATCATCAACGAAGCCCATGACTGGTGCAACGCCTGGATGATGAAACAGGACGAGCTTATCGATATGACTATAGCCTGCGCGGAGGCGGTCCGTAACGCGGGGCCGGACTGTCAAACCGTGGTGAATACCTGTTTTATGTTTGGGGAAAACGCCGCCGACAGCCGGGTCCAGTGGGGGCTTGTCAATGAACGGAACATGGTGCCCTATTCGTACATCAAAAAGCTTGAGGAGGCCCGCTGCGACTACGATGTCATCGGCATGCAGCTTTACTGTCCCTCCCGGGATATGCTGGCCATCGACAAGCTCTACGACCGTTTTTCGGTTTTTGGAAAACCCTACCACATTACGGAACTGGGGGTCCCCTCCCACGAGCAGGACCTTCCCCCTTCCACCACGGAGGGGGACATTTACTGTCTCCGTTACATGTACAAGGGCCTGTGGCACGAGATGAACTGGAGTGAGCGCCTTCAGGCGGACTGGATCGAGGATTTTTATACCCTCAGCTATGCCCGTCCCGAGGTGGAGGCCCTTACCTGGTGGAGCATCTGGGACAATGCCAGCTATGTTCCCGCCGCCGGCATTGTCCATGGGGATCTAAGGCCCAAAGAGGGGGTTCAGCGGCTGCGCAAACTGGAAGAAAGCTGGGGTTTTAATTTTTAATTTCCCCGGCGGGGAAGGGGGGCGGCGCGTTTTCTACAGCCTTATGTCAAAGACCCGCAGGTCTTCCCCGCCCCCCGGCGCCGAAAGCGCGATCCACTCCTCCCTTTTTTCACGGTTATCCTCCTGGCGGAAGTCGAAGCTCAACAGGTAGCCCTCCTTCCGCCCCTTTCTGCGCAGGTATTCCGCAAGCTGTTCATAACCCGCCCGGTGGGCCGCTTCCCCGCGCCAAATCTTTAATTCAATAATAAACTCTTCCCGGCCATAAGTTACCACCAAATCCATCCGCTGGGCGTCGGTGGTTTCACTCTCGATATAGTAAAAACCTTCCCCGTTTATCAGCGGCGCCAAAAACGAGAGGAAGACCAGCCTGCCCTGGCGTTCCAGAAAGGCCGCATCGTCTTTGCTAAAGACCTGACGGAAGTGCCGGGCGAAGCGCCGCAGGCACAGTTCCATGTCGAAGCGGCCGTCCTTTACCACATCGTACTTAAAGACCCCGCCGACGGTTTTTGTATCCTGCCGCCGGACATCTTTGGACAGAAAATAACCGGTTATCAAAAGTTCAAATATCCGGTTGGCAATCTGAATCTTCCCATCCTTGTTGTTTACAAAACCGAACATCAGCGCCCAACTGACTACCGGATCACCGGCGGAATAATTTTTTTCATTACCCTTACCGGAAATTAGAAGATCGTAGATCAACTGGTACAGATCGGGAAAAGCCTCCAGATTTTTGAAAATATCATCGAACAGGGTATTCTGTTCCTGCCGTACCAGGTACTGTACGGCCTTTAGCAGCCCCTCCCCGCTCCAATCCCGTTCAAAGCGTTCATCTATCAGCTTGCAAATCCGGGATACTAAAAACGGATAGCCGGAACTGTACTCATAAATCCCCTCCGCCACCGCCTCAATATCCATCCCCGTGTGCCAGTCGTCCTCGTAGTCCCTTAGCATCGTCATTATTTCATCAGCCTTAAAAGACATATCCACCGTAAAATCCGCCGCTATGTTCCACGGTGAATTGTACAGCTTCCCCTCGGCCGCCGCGGCGCTGTATACCCCTTCGTTGATCATCTTTAACTTGATGTTTTTTATGTCATATACCCCCGCCAAAATTACACTTTGGAACGTAAACCCCATGCCCTCCTTCCTCGCCAGGTACCTGTCCCGGAGCATCCCAAGAAAATGTATGTACACCCGGTTGTTGCTCATCTTATCCACCTCGTCGATCATCAAAACCAGTTTCCGTCCCCGGCACATCCTGCCAATGTGATCGCCAAGCTGTTGAAAACCGGTAACGGTGTCATCAAACCAGTGGTCAATGTAGGCGGTGTCCTCCCCGGCGGAACTGTAGCGCAGGGCCTGTTGTATAAGTTTCAAAAAAACGCGGCAGAAGGATTCGGGGTCTTCAAACGGTTCATCCCCAATTCCCTCAAAACTGGTCCGCACGCAGATATACTCGTTAAAAAGCGCCTTCCCAAGCTGGCTGAGGGTAGTGGTTTTACCGAATTGCCGGGCCCGATTAATGGTAAAATAATCCCCCCGGTCCACCATTTCTTTGATACGGCGGATTTTATCCGAAATATCGACCATGTAATCCTGGTCCGGCACACAGAGGCCGGTGGTATTAAAGCGGCGCATGGAACAACCATAACGCGGGGCAGTTACCGGAGCAATGTCTTTTATGGCCGCCGCCGGTTTGCCCCCGCGCCGGTCCCCTACAGCGAATCAAAGACCCGCCGCAGTCCCCGGCAGCTTTTGGAGATACCGTCAAAGTGATCGCTGTGGTATTCCTCCTGTTCGATAATCCAGGGGTATTTGTCCGGGGGGCAGATCTTCGCAACGGCTTTAAAATCGATCTTCCCTTCCCCCACATAGACATTTTCCTCCCCCGCCTTGGCAAGCTCCTTGGCGTGGATGGCGCAGATTCTGCCAGCCTTGGCCAGGGGTTCGATATAGGCCAAGGGATCCGCGCCGCCCACGGCCACCCAGAACAAATCCGGTTCAAATTTTACCGTGGGGGCGTTTTCCAGGATGATGTCCTGGGCGTACTTGCCGCCGTATTTAACAAACTCATGGGCGTGGTTATGGTAGCCAAAACTAAGCCCCTCCCCGGCGGCCCTTTGGGCACATTCCTCCAGAAATTTCGCCCCTTCGATGTACTCTTCCGTGCTGTCCCCCTTGAGGAAGGGACAGACCAGAAGCTTGTAGCCCAGGGCCTTGGCGTAGGCGATCTCCTCGTCCAGGGCTTCTTTAAGCCGGGGAATCCCCAGGTGGGTGCTTACGGCTTTAAGGTTGTATGTTTGGAGCAGGGCTTTCATCTGTTCAGGGCTGTTCCCAAAGTACCCGGCAAATTCCACACCTTGGTAGCCGGCCTTTTGGGTCAGTTCCAGGGCCCGGGCAAAGTTTTCCTTTGCCTCTTCCTTAATCGAATAGAGCTGCAGCGCGATGTCCATAATCCCTCCGCTATGGGATGTATAAGGAGCCTGGGGGCGAAAGCCCAAGAACTCCCGGCGACTCCACAAGCCGCGTTTCACCGCTCCAGGATAACCCGCTTTCCCCCGCTTTGCCAGGCCGGATAAAAAATGGTGTCAATCACCAAATTTGCTGCCAAATTTGCTGTATAGTAAAACCATGGAAAAGACCTTTGTCATGTTAAAACCCGGAGTTTTACAGCGGCGTATCGCCGGGGACTTGCTGAACCGTTTTGAGCGGAAGGGCCTCAAGATCACCGCCCTTAAACTGCTGCGGATGAGCCGCGAAATGGTGGAGGCCCACTA
>JAIRNB010000177.1 GCA_031258265.1 Treponema sp.
GCCGCTGCCGTTGGGGCCCAAAAGGCCCGTAATCCGGCCCCCTTTCAGGCTCAGGTTGACGCCGTCCAGGGCTGTCTGCCTGCCGTAGCGTTTGGATAGATTCCTGCACTCCGCTATCAGTTCGTTCACGAATTTCCTCCTTCCTCAATGTGCGCTTCTTTTCCCGCTTTTTTTCCCGCTTCTTTTTGTTGATCCCCCCGGGCGCGCAGCCCCTGATCAAAAAGTTCCCGGGTTTCCCCGGGACTAAAGCCAAGGGACTCCATGGCGGAAAGCAGCGCCTCCACCTGCCCGGAGGCCAACGCCGAGCGAAGCTCCCTAATCATCCCCGCGTCCTCGGTTACCATTTTCCCGCTTGCCCTCCGGGTGGAGAGCAGCCCTTCCCGTTCCAGTTCGGCCAGGGCCCGCTGGACCGTATTGGGGTTGACCGCATAGGATGCCGCCAATTCCCGGATAGAGGCGATTTTCTCCCCCGGCGCAAGCCGTCCCGCCGCTATCTGTCCCTTGAGTTCGTCCATCAACTGTAGGTAGATGGGCCGCTCCGCGTGAAAAATCATCAATTCATTTTCTCTCCTACTGTATTAGTAACATAATACAGTGATACGAGAAAGTCAAGGGAAATTTAAGAGAAATTTGAAAATTTGTGGGAATTCGTAATTCCGCGCGAATTGAGGCTATTTTCGCTTCTTCCAGCGGATGTAAACCTGCCGGCCCGTTCCGTTCTCCTGGGGCCTCTCCTCGGTCTCAAACTGGGGGGCCGCACGGAACAGATCCCCCAGCTTCTTGTAACCGTAGTTTCGGGGATCAAAATCCGCAGACCGCAGGCTGATCTTCTGCCCCACCGCGCCCAGATAGGCCCAGCCGGATTCATCGGCCTGATCGTCCACCACATCGCGCAGCAGTTTAAGAAGACGCCGGTCGGGCTTAAACTCTTTCCGCGCGCGGGAAGCGGGGCGGCTGTCGTCCTCCTCCTGCTCCTCCTGGTTGTCCCGCAGAATCTCCGTGTAGATAAATTTATCGCAGACCGACACAAAGGCCCTGGGGGTTTTCTTTTCCCCAAAGCCATACACCATACGGCCGCTTTCCCGCAGCCGGGAGGCAAGCCGGGTAAAATCCGAATCGCTGGAAACAATGCAAAATCCGTCCAGTTTCTCGCTGTACAACAGATCCATGGCGTCGATGATCATGGCGGAGTCGGTGGCGTTCTTGCCGCTCGTATAAGAAAACTGCTGTATGGGCTGTATCGCGTATTCCAGCAGCTTATCCTTCCATGACCGCAGGTTATTGCTGGTCCAGTCCCCGTAGATTCGCTTCACGCTGGCTACCCCGTACTTGGCAACCTCGTCTAAAAGCCCCTCGATAATCGCGGGCTGGGTATTGTCCGCGTCAATCAAAACCGCCAGTTTCGCCTGGCTCAATTCCGCCTGCTGACCGGCGCTGGAAAACGGCAACAATGGCATGTGCTTCTCCTTGCCCCCCTCCCCCGGCGGGGCTTGTCATTATGTTTCAAACATCGATTTTTTTATTCGCCGCAAAAGGCTTATCTTTCCCAAGGGAATACGAACAGTATTCCCAGGAATACGAACAGTATTCCGAATACGAGCCGTATCCCCGGGAACACGAGCCGTATCCGCCTCTTCCTGGGCGCGGGTATCCTCGATCACCAAAATACTTTCCCCTCTGGATTTTTCCAGACTCAGGGGGACGCCCATAATCCACTGTTCCCCCCCGCTGTCTGCGGCGGGCCACACCACTTCCACAAGGGAATGTGAACTTATGGCGTACCTGGCGATGGAAGCCTTGCCCACATAATCCAGGTCGCGGGCTTCAAGTTTTTCTCCGCGGACCGAAGCGGAACTAAGCTGGGTTTCGGTAAGCACCAGTCTCCGCTCCACGCGGGAGGCCAGTTCATTTCGCTCCGGCACAGAAAGGGTACGGCTGTTCAAGACCCGGTGAAACCGCGCTTTCAGGGTTTCCGCCCCGTTATCCACGCATGGGGGAACCTGCCCCGCGGTCCCCGCCGCCATTACTTCCATCATAGCAGAGCCGCCGGTATCCTGATACCCCGGCCCCGCCAGGGGTGGAAAGGGGTTGTGTATCTCCCCGGTACCAAAAAGCGGCGTTTTCCCGTCAGTTCTGTCCCGTTCCGCTTCCGGCTGTCCCCTGTGGCGGGCAACAATGTCCACCCCGGCCTTGCGCAGGGCTTCCGCCGCCTGGTCCCCCGAATCAAGCAGGTACAATCCCGGCGCCAGTTCCCGCCGGATCAGGGCCGCCAGGGGTTCGGCCTCCGTCAAATAGCGCCGTTCCGGGGAAAGGGCCAGGACGGCGCCCTCGAAAAGGGAGACCTCGGCGGAACGTTTTTCCCAATCCCGCAAAGTCCACAGCAGTGGATCTTCCACAGGGTTCCCGGAAAGCCGGGCCAGAAGTTCCCCCATGTCCGCCGCGCCCAGGCCCCGCTCAAAACCCCGCAGGCAGGATTCCCTGGTTATTTCAAAACGGAAAATCCGGCCGGTCTCCCGCGCCGCCGTAAAATAGGCCAGGGTCAGGGCATCGGCAAATTCAATGCCGGGGTACACCAGACAGAAAAGGGGGGCATCCAGCGTCAGGACCGGCCCGCCCGGTTCCGCAGGGGTATCCTGTCCGGCCGAAACCCCTGCGGGGGCCGGAAAGCCGTAGGCCAGGCCATCGGCCAGGCCATCGGCCAGGGCTGTGCCACACAGCAGGCCGGTCCGCGCCAGCGCCGCGCAAAGGCCGGCGATATCGACCGCGGAAGTACCGCCGGATTCACGTTCCAGGAAGAAGAACATACGGCGCAGGGTCTGCAACGGGTAGAGGCGGCCGGGACTCAAGAAATCGAACAACCGGTCAACAAGCCGGGCCAGATTGCGTATCTTCTCCCGGAGTAATTGGGGTTCCGGTACGGGGTCCGTTCCCAGGCAAAGCCCCGCCGCCCAGTAGATCAACCGATGGCGGGGTTCAAGACCGGCAAAACTCTCCAGGGCGCGCTCCTCCACGTTCAGGGATTCCCGTTCCGGCGGCGGGGCCCCGGACGTATCCTCCGGTAACACCGCGGCGTCCGCCGGGGCGAAACGGCACAGCCCCAGGCACAGGAGCCCCCGGATCGCCTGTTCCAGATCAAGGCCGGGGAAAAGCCGCCGCCCGGCGTCCTGGACCTTTCTGCGCAGGCGGTTTTCCGCCCGGCGGCCTTCCGTCCTGAAAAGGTTCCCCTCCTCAAGAACAAAAGAAATAAGAGCCGCGAAAAACCGGTCGTCAAGGGAAATCTCCCCCCGGCCGCCGGCGGGATTCCCCGCAGCCTCAGAGGGCAGGGAGGGGAAGAGTCTCGACATATCCCCCGCGATAGCCGCAAGCACCGGTTCCAGTACCGGATTCAGGCCAAGACGGAGCGTGCCCCCCTCCCGGTAACGGTACAGGATGAACCGTTCCTCCAGGTTAAGCAGAAGGGCGGCAATGCCCATGCCGTCATCGGCAAAGAACTGTTCAAGTTCCGCCGCCGACGGATTCCCCAGCAGGGCTACCGCCGCGATAACCTGGGCGTCCGCCTCGTCAATATACGCGGCAATGTTCCGGCGTATATCCTCCCTGGAAAGAAAGGCCGCCAAATCGGAAAGGAGATTCTGCTTGTTAAAGGGGGTCTTTACATGTCCAAAAACGCTCCGCAGAAGATCAAAAAAAACATCCTCCGGCAGGGTCATCATCGCGGACTTCCATTGGTCCCAGGCCTGGAAAACTTCCATCAGATAACCCAATGCTGGATAGAGTACTTGTAGCCCTGTTCCGCCAGGAACTTTTGCCGGTTGGCGGCAAAGTCCTCTTCCACGGTATAGTGGGATACCAACGTGTAGAACCAGGCGTTTTTACCGCCCTTGGGCCGCAGAATCCGTCCCAGCCGCTGGGCCTCCTCCTGCCGGGAACCGAATGACCCGGAAACCTGTATCGCGCAGGAAGCGTCGGGAAGATCGATGGCAAAGTTAGCCACCCGCGACACCACAATCACCCGGACTTCCCCCTTCTTAAAGGCGCCATAGATCCGCTCCCGTTCAGGGTTCGCCGTTTTTCCGGTAATCAGGGGGGCCTTAAGAAGCCGGGCCAGGGATTCCAGCTGGGAAATGTACTGACCAATCACCAGTATCTGATCCTCGCCGTGGTTTTCCACCAGTTGCCGGGCCGCGTCCTCTTTAAGGGGGTTTTCACTGGCAATACGGTACTTTTCCCGGGGAGAGGCCACCGCGTAGGGTATTTTAAGGTCCTCCGGCAAGTCCAGGCGAATTTCCGTACAAACAGCTTCCGCAATCCAGCCCTTACCTTCCAGGTCCTTCCAGGGCACATCGTAACGCTTGGGCCCCACCAGACTAAAAACGGCGTCCTCCGCGCCATCCTCCCGAATCAGCGTAGCCGTTAGTCCCAGCCGCCGCACCGCCTGCAGTTCCGCGGTTACCCGGAACACCGGCGCGGGCAGCAGGTGTACCTCGTCGTAAATGATAAGCCCCCAGGCGCGTTCCCGGAACAGACGGAAGTGGGGAAAATCCCCTCCCCTGTTGGGCCGCCAGGTAATAATCTGGTACGTGGCAATCGTAACGGGGGCCACCGACTTGGAATCCCCGGTGTACTCCGCGATGTTTTCCGGTTCCAGATCGGTCTTATCGAGGAGTTCCTCGATCCACTGATGCACCGCCGCCACATTGGTGGTAAGTATAAGGGTATTGGTTTTAAGGAGGGACATAACGGCCATACCCACCACGGTCTTTCCGGAGCCGCAGGGCAGCACAATAACCCCGTAGCCTGTACCGGGGCCGCCGTCCCCGTAAACCGAGGCGGCCGCGTCCACCTGGTAATCCCGTGGGGCAAAGGGCCGGCCCGAACGGCTGGTCTGCCGCAGGCCCACGGCCAGGTCCTCCCCCTGTACAAACGGGGCCTCGTCCTGGACCGGCCAGCCCAGACGGATCAGCTCCCGCTTTACCGTACCCCGGTCAATAAGCCGCAGGGAAAAAGCGCCCCCCACCCCGCAGGTCTTTGCGGGCTTAAGATACTTCCCCAACGACACCACCGCCGCGATTTCCCTGGCAATCGCCTCGTCCTTGCAGAGCAGGAGCAGCGTATCCGCCGCTGCCGTTTTACAAACCGGCGTATCGGCAGACACCATCCGTATCTTCCCGTACCGGGACATGGTATCGGCAAAACTCTCCAGAACCCCGGACGGTATCTCATAACGGCTGTGGGCGCTAATAGCGGCGGTAATATCCACCGGTGAAAAACCCGCGCTGGCGGCATTCCACAGGGAAAGGGGGGTAATCCGGTAGGTGTGGATGTGTTCCGGGGACTTTTCCAACTCCGCAAAGGGCATAATCGCCGCCCGCGCCTCCCCCGCCCCGGCGGCATGCACATCAAGAAGCAGGGTACGGTCACTTTGCACAATCAAAGGTTTAAGTAGACCGGACCTTTGGCCCGCCCCGTCCGGAGATTTTTTAGACATCCCTATGATTATAGCAAAAAAACGGGAAATTGCCAATCTTGACCTTGCCGGGACCCCATGATACGATAAAATTGGGTTTTACGCGCGAAGCGTGACAAACTGCTAGGTCCTGTAGCTCAGTGGATAGAGCGGCCGCCTCCTAAGCGGCAGGTCGGCCGTCCGATTCGGCCCAGGATCAAACCAGAATCAAATCAGATCAAACCAGAATCAAACTTTCAGAACTGAAATTCTACCTTACGGGGATTTTTACCACCAGCTTAACCACACTCGCGGGATTACCGTCTACCCAAAGGTTGGGCATGTGGGCGTCCTCAGGAAAATAAACAACAAAGAAACCCTGGTTTAGCACAAAGCCGCACCCCTTACCGTCATACACCGCCAGATCCTTTTCAGCGTTGTACGCATCCCGCGCTTCCAGGGCGGCGATATTGGCGTAATTGTGGCGTTCCCTGCCGCTTACCATGTACTGGAGATCGATGTACGCGCGGTGGGCCTCAAAAAAACCTTCGGATTCGGGCCGTGTTTCATACTGTTGCAGCATATAGTACATATCACCCTCCAGCGCATGGCGCCCGGGAGCCGCTTTTTCAAACCGATTGGCCCGGATAAATTCAAAGGCCGCTTTGAATTCCGGCCCCAGCCCCCCGTACAATTTAAAATTTGCACTACGATCAAGTATCATATCTCCCCTCCCAAGAATACAGGCGCATCCCCGCCCCTGCCGGATCAGGTAGAGAAGGTTAAGACAAGGCATGTATCAAAGTAAACTACTCACAGGTTGAATAGTAACCGCTGTTAGCGCCGCACGTAGGGCTCGTCGAAGCCAAGGGCCTTTACCCTCTCCCTGGTCCGGGCCAGGTCTTTTTGCTCGACCGCCGGGATCACAACCCGGGTCAGGTCCTGGTAACACTCGTAAAGGGGGGTAAACCCGCCCCGCTCAAGGATCGCGTAGGCAAGGGCGGCGTTTTTTTGCTCCCGAAAAGCCCCCACCTGAACGGTATAGCAGTTAGCGGGAACGCGGCTCTCCTTGATATCCGGAATGTCCGGAGCCCCCATGATCAGCACTACCTCCGTGAAATTCTGAGATTCCCCGGAATCATCCGCCTGATCCAACGATGAAATCACCGGAACCGGGACGGTTTCCGGGGGGTCCGCGAACACGGTCTCACCCGCGGGTTCCAGAAAAATTACCGTTTCCAGGGGGTCCGGCAGACTCTGCGTATCTTCCTCCGGCAAGGGGTCCGCGGCAAAATTTCCGGGGGCGGGGGCTTCACTTACCGTCGAAACAGCAGGTGGTCCGGCCTCCAAACCGGGCGGGTCATCCTGCCGGGCCTCCGGTGAATACAGCGTAGATTGCGCCGGCTCGTCCGGTACCCTGGCCACAACCTGATCCGCCGGCACATCGTCCACCGGTTGGACCACTACCGGCTGGACAACCACAGGCGGCGGCGGATCATCCACAACGGGCGGGTCATCGGCTGCCGGCTGGACCACCGCGACGGACGGGTCATCAGGGCGCGCCACAACGGTATCCTGTCCGGGAAGCGCGGAAGCACTGTCCACCGGCTGAACCTGCGTACTGTCCAGTTGAATCCGGGTTTCACCAGCCTCGGGGAAAACCGTCTGGTAGTGGATCAGAAGGTGGGGCCGTACCCCGGTCAACGCCAGGGGGACCCGTCCCTCCCCGGTCTCCTCGATGGCAAATTCCAGATCATACCAGTTTTTTTCGCGATTCAGGACAAAACCCAGGGTAATCAGGCGTTCAGGATACACGATCTCAAAAACATCCCCTTCATCACTGACGCTGCCCAAATACCCCTCATCATCTTTGAAAATTCTGCTCTGATTCAGCAGCGAACCGCCCTCTTTGAAGGTCAGAATCGTGATCGCCTGGCCTTCCTGGGCGAGAGCCCCCTGGACCTCGCTAAAATCAAGTTCCTGGGTCTCCAGAGTCAACGACGATGCCCCGGCCCTGTCCCGTACCAGGACAATATTGACCGACGTGTAATACCGTATCTCGCCCAAAAGATGCTCTTTCCGTTCCGATTTGATTTGATGTACAATCTGCGGGGTAATGGGCACCCGAATCGCGTCCCTGTACAGGGCCCTTAGCCGGTCAACTTCCCCGCTTTCGCCTAAAGCCGAACCTGAACCCGGGTAGGCAATGGGTTCCGTTGTTTTACATGCCAAAAAAAGAGTGGTAATCGCGCAAAGCAGTAAAAACCCGGCAAAACGTTTCATCTGACACCTCCTGGTCCCGAGCGCGGGAGACAGCCAAAATTCCGCCGCCCGATCAGACGTTACGCCCTCCCTTCGTTGTCTGACCAATATTCTATTGGCTGGCCGGCCATTTGTCAATCTGACGGTTGTTACGCGTTGCCTTGTGATTGGAGCTCAAAACTGTTAAAATGCACAAACGATTAAGCGGGAGGCCCCCGTATGGCAGAACATATTATCGAAACCCGGCAAGTCCCGGTAAAAGAAGCGTTTGATCTCATCGTGGCAGGCGGAGGGGTGGCGGGGATTGCCGCGGCTCTGGCCGGCGCCAGGCAGGGCCTGAAAACCATGCTGGTCGAAAAAAGCGCCATCCTCGGCGGGCTGGCTACTCTGGGGCTTATCAACTGGTACGAACCCCTCTGCGACGGCGCGGGCAGAATTATGACCACAGGAATCGCCGAAGAACTCTTAAAACTTTCCGTGGCTTACGGCTACGGCAATCTGCCCGAACAGTGGACCCGGCAGGGGGAGCCAAAGCCGGAACCCCAAAAACGTTATGCCTCCATATTCAACCCTTCGGTCTTTGCCCTGGCCCTGAACGAACTTTTGCTAAAGAACGGCGTTGAACTCCGCTATGACATGATCGCCTCCTGGCCGGTGATGAAAGGGTTCCGCTGTACGGGCCTCATCACCGAAAGCGCCGGAGGCCGGGAATATTTTCCCGCCAAGGTGATCATCGACGCCACCGGGGACGCGGATATTATGGCCCGTGCCGGGGTTCCCTGCCGTAACGGTACTAATTACCTTACCTATACCGCCCACGGCTGTACGGCGGAGAGTGTCAAAAAGGCATTGGACTCAAACGACATGGTACACCTGAACGACAGCCGGTTTTGGGCAGGATCGGATCTGAACGGCCTGGGGCATCCCGAAGGTCTGCATTTCTTTTGGGGCATTCCCAATGAGGAACGGTCCGAATTCATCCGCCTGGGCCAGGCCCTGCTGCTGGAAAAGATCAGGGACGGACTCAAAGACGAAATGTGCCCCTATGCCCTGCCCGGTATGGCCCAACTCCGCAAAACCCGGTGCATTGTGGGCGATGAAACTTTCACCGGGGAAGACGGGCTGTACCGGGAGAATTCCATCGGCGCCGCGGGGGATTTCAGGACCCACGGCAAGCACTACGAAATTCCCCTGGGAGTTCTTTTTAACGGCGCGTTTCCGAATCTGCTGGCCGCAGGCCGGATTGTGAGCGCCCACGAAGACGGCTGGGAAATTGCCCGCGTCATCCCCACCGCGGCCCTTACCGGAGAGGCGGCAGGTACGGCAGCTTCGTTGATGATAGGGGAGGGGAAACAGGCGGCGGAGATCGAGGCACGGGAAGTTCAAAGACTCCTCGAAAAAAACGGCGTGAGAATACATTTTTAATAGGAGGCGGGATTCGGAGCGCCGATAATATTCCCGCACTCAAGTTTTTCAAGGGGAATGACATTAAAGACTAACATGGGGGAATTTCAATGAAGGCGTTTTCCGGGTTTTATGTCAACTATATCATTAAAAACCCGTTTATTTTTTATGCCTTTTTATTTATCGGCGCCTTTACATTCATTGTTTTGACGTTAACGATAAAAATAAACATCATAGAAACATATTCCGCCGCCGTGGAAGGGAAAACAATAAAACTGGAAAACAGTTCAATTTCTGATTTTACATTTGAAGAAGCGTATGTCTACAGCGACAGAAATAAAGAAGTGGCGCATGTTTCAATATCCAAAATTGATTTTTCAAACAATCAAACGTACATATATTTATCGGAATCTGATTCAATAAAATTACTTGGTTTTGACAAAGTTAATATAGATATAGTGGTTGGACAGAGAACTTTATTAGAAACAATATTTGTCAGGGCCGGCCGCGGGTAACTATGAAACTTAATTATTTTTCGGCAATAGGATTCTTAAAAAAATATATATCCAGGCACAAGAAAAATTTCATCATGTTTTATTTTGGCTGGTTTTTTGATATGATATTGTCATTTTCCATGCCGGTCCTCTTCGGTATCATGATAGATGAAATTATTTACTTTCAAAATATCACAACCTTTTTGCGGGTTAGCCTTGTCTTTGTAATAATGTCGCTTTTCTCCTGTGTGTTGTATTTTTTGATATATGCGCAGCACCATTATTTGATGAATATGTATACACTTGATATTAAAAAGGATATTTTTGATCATCTTCTAAAATGCGACGCCCAATATATGTCCGATGCCAATAGCGGTGATATTATCTCTACGTTACAGCACTACTCCGTAGAGTGTATGCATTTTGTGATTAGAAACATTATACATTTTATTAATGAGATAATAAATGCTGTCATAGTTACCGCTTACATTTACATTATTAGCTGGCCTATAGGAATATTTGTAACGGCGGCTGTCCCCGTATCGCTTTATTTAAACACTAAATTTTCCAATAAGATTAGGAAATACGCTGATCAGCAGCGGGAAATTTATGGTAAATATATTGGGAGGGTTTTTGAAGTGTTTTCCGGCATACGCGATATCAGAATGCTTGGAGGACAACAAAAAGCCAGCAGAAATTTTGTTAATGATCAAAAGTATCTTTTCAAAATCAATGTAAAAACAGGAATTCTAAGTCTGCTGTCTAAAAATGTAATTGGTTTGGCAAGCTTATTAATCCGGCTTTCTATTTTCGTGTTAGCCGGATACTGGACATTAAACGGAAATATGACGATAGGAGTATTAACAATTGTTATTGCTTTTTATTCCTTATTAAACTCAAATGTAGAATGGATTGCGGGATCATATCTTGATGCTCAAAATAGAATTTCTTATATTCAACGAATCCATGATTTTTTGAATTCCCCTGCAGAAGACCGCTGGAAGGGAGAAAATGATCTTGTTATAACCAGGGGAAAAATCGAAATTATGGATTTATGCTTTTCATATAACAAGGGGTCATATATTCTTAATAATTTATCTTTAGAGATTGAGCCCGGTGAACGATTGGCAATAGCCGGTCATAGCGGCTGCGGGAAAAGCACATTGGCCTATATGATGATAGGATTTTACAGCCCTCAGCAGGGAAGTATTAAAATAGATGGTCAAAATCTAAGTGATTGTTCGTTGAAAACTATCAGGGATAGCATTGGCCTAATACAACAGGACGTACTGATATTTGACGGGACGATAAAAGAAAACTTATTGTTGGGCAACAGGCGGGCTTCAATTCAGGATATGACGGCTGCTTGTCAAAAAGCGGGTATATGGGATTTTATAGAGGAATTGCCGGACAAATTAAATACCGTGATTGGAACTAAAGGCGCAGGTTTGTCCGGTGGACAAAAACAAAGAATCGCGATAGCGCGTATATACTTAAAGAATCCGAAAGTTATCATTTTTGACGAGGCAACATCTTCGGTTGATAACGAAACAGAAGAAGCCATACACGAAGCATGGAGGAGCGTACTACAAGAACGAACATCTATCGTCATAGCTCATCGGCAAAGCGCCGTAATGTTATGCGATAGGGTCGCCTTGCTGGAGGAGGGGAAAATAATCGAGACGGATACTCCGTCCGGAATGATAAAAAGGAGTGTTAGATTTAATAACTTATTTGCTATCAAGCAGGGAGAAAAAGGTGTTTGAAAAAATCAGATATCGCAATCAAGTAGTAAAGAACCTTCTCCCTTTTGCTTATGGCGTCAAAAGATTTTTCTTTATCAATTTGTTATTAAGCCTGATTGTGATGGGCTTATCCCTTATAAACCCCCAGTTCTATAAGATGTTCATTAATGAAGTTATTCTAAACAGGCGTTTTAACAAAATAGCGGTTGTGGTAACAGGGTATATTGGCATATTTTTTTGTAATGCAATTTTAGGATATATTAAAATTTATGCGAATAACAGGCTGTTGAACAGGGTGCTCTTTAGGGCCAAGTATAAAATATGGCGTGGTAATTTTAAGCTGGATTTCCCGGAGTATGAGAAGATAAGTATTGGTGACATGAAGATGCGCCTGGAAGATGATACGGCCCAAATAGGCTCTTTTGCCGGAAGACAGACAGTTGATTATTTAATCTCTTTTTTAACGGTTGTGGTAAGTTCCGCCATGCTGTTCCTGATAGACTGGCGCTTGGCTATATTCTCAATAACGGCAATTCCTCTTACCTTTTGGATGGATCACAAGTTGAGCAAAAAAGAAAATGTTCTTAATAATTCCAACAGGGAAAATGATCAGGCTATGTCCTCATGGCTTCACGCCTCTGTGCGGGGATGGCGGGAAATAAAGGCCCTAAATTTATACCATTACCAACGAAAACAGTTTTTCCGCTATATTCACAACTACGCCCTTTACTTCGGGAAATGGATAAATTATTGGGTTTCACGTGTCCTGATAATTCCGCGCATAAAAGACAAGTTTTTCATGCAATTTGGTCTATATTTTTTAGGCGGCCTTTTAATTATTAATCATATGATGAACATTGGAGATTTGTTAATATTCGCGCTTTATCATGGCATGCTGTCAGATTCCGTCAATTCAGTTTCTTCCGCGGACGCGGAATTACAGGCATTCAAATCTATTACGGATCGGTTACTTGCTGAACTAAATAAGGAAATCCCTGTTTCTGTGAATAAACCGGCCAGGGTCAGTTTTTCTGGAAATGAATTAATTTCTTTTAATAATATTTGTTTCTCGTATCCGGAAACCAATGTGGAAATTTTTCATGATTTCAGTTTAAAAATAAATGCCGGCGAACGGGTGGCGATTACCGGCAAAAGCGGCTGCGGAAAAACCACCCTGATAAAATTGATGGCGGGCATGTTAAAGCCGCGCCAGGGAACAATTTTAATTGGTGGAGTCAATTTGGAGAATGCGGACTTGTCATTAATACACGGGCGCATAGGATTCATTATGCAGGAAAGTTTTCTTTTTAATGCCACCATCCGCGAAAATTTATTGTACGGAAAACAGAACGCAACCGGCGATGAATTAATTGATGCCTGCCGCAAGGCATATATTTATGATTTTATCAATACGCTGCCGGAAGGATTTGAAACCTTCATAGGAGAAAAAGGCATTAAATTATCGGGGGGGCAAAGGCAGCGATTGGTTTTAGCCCGGCTATTCCTGCGTGATGTTGATTTATTTATATTCGATGAGGCAACAAGTTCTTTGGATCAGCGGAGCGAGGGTTTTATCCAGGAAGCGATAAGCAATATAAGCGTGGGGAAGACGGTTATAATTGTGGCTCACAGAAAATCGGTAATTGATTTTTGTGAACGAACTATAAATTTATAATTGAAGAGGGGTTTATACGAGGGGCGCCAAACTGCTGGTCATTGCGGGCCGAATGGATTTTCCATCAACAGACGCGGCCAGGCAGCCTGCCCTGAGTTAACCACAGGGGGCAAACATGGTCAAGCAGCCCTTTACATTCGGCGCGAATTCTGTTTTACTACCGGTGGAAACGATGTTATGAGTACCTGTCCTT
>JAIRNB010000249.1 GCA_031258265.1 Treponema sp.
TCGGCGATGGCTTCCCAGGTAACGGGCTCCTCATCCTCCCGCCATGAATCGTAGTCGGTACTCATCCCTATCGCGGCATAGGGAATCTCCGCCTCGTTTGCCAGGACGGCCTCGGTGGCAATGGACATATTGATAATATCCCCCCCCAGGAGGCGGAACATCCGGGATTCCGCGGGGGTGGAAAAGCGGGGGCCCTCAATGGTGACTACCGTCCCCTTTTTATGAAAGGGACAGCCCAGGCCCTGACATTCCTCGATAAGGA
Organism: Treponema sp.; assembly: GCA_031258265.1. Taxonomy (GTDB): domain Bacteria; phylum Spirochaetota; class Spirochaetia; order Treponematales; family Breznakiellaceae; genus JAISFT01. The sequence continues at coordinate 263 of JAIRNB010000249.1, forward strand.
GCTTCCGCAGTCCCCCGTCAAAGGGGTTCCCCATAGGGGTATGGATGGGATTATGGGGGGCAAAACTTTCGTGGAAACTCATCTTCCGCTGTTTGGTAAAGTCGATAAACTGGTCAATGACGATAAGGTCCCCCCGGCGTATCTCCTCCCGCAGGGAACCTACCGCCGTGGTGGCCAGGATATGGCTGCAGCCGGCCATCTTCAGGGCGGTGATGTTTGCCCGGTAATTCACCTGGCTGGGAGGAATCGTATGCTCCCGGCCATGGCGGGCCAGGAGAACCACCTCCGTCCCGCCGATGGTTCCCCGCTTCAGGGGAGCGGAGGGGGCCCCGTAACGGGTATCCACCGTTTCATCCCGGCTGTTAGTCAAAATGTCCGGATTGTCCAGGCCGCTGCCGCCAATTACGCCGATTCTTGCCATCTAATTCCTCCTGATAAACTGGACTTGTTCAAGAACCCGGCTGGTTCTTTGCCAAGCGAAGTTTGGCTTACAAGTCTCCCAAAAAAACGCTGATTTTTAACAAAATCAGCGTTTTTTGTTTTTTTAAGCGGTTGTTGTTCAAAAACTGAAGTTTTTGAACAACCTCACCCTTTAATTATATCAAACCATCAGGAATTTTTGCGGAACATAACGAAAAGCATAAATTGGAAATAGACTCGCGGTTTTACGGCCGGACGGGCATCAAAACTGTTCCGGGTACAGGGACCGGATACCTTCCGGGGAAGGGCCGCAGATCCCCCGCTCGGTGATAAGGGCGGTGATACAAGGGGCGGGGGTAACGTCAAAACCCCAGTTCCGGGCAGGGCTGCCGTCCGGGCATACCTGTACCGCCTCGATCTCCCCGGCAGCGTTTTTCCCCCAGACATAGCGGAGTTCCGCGCTGTCCCTCTCCTCAATGGGAATCTCTTTAAGGCCGTCTTCCATGGTAAAATCAAAGCTTGATGAGGGGAAGGCCACATAAAAGGGGACCCCGTTGTCCCTGGCCGCCAGGGCCTTTAGATAGGTGCCTATCTTGTTTGCCGCGTCCCCCCGGCGGGTTACCCGGTCCGCCCCGGTGATTACCAGGTCCACCATGCCGTGCTGCATCAGGTGGCCCCCGGCGTTATCGGCAATAAGATCGTGGTCTATGCCCTGCTGCCCCAGTTCCCAGGCGGTCAGGCTTGCCCCCTGGTTCCGGGGCCTGGTTTCATCCACCCAGACATGGACCTTGATGCCCCGCTCCGCCGCGGTGTAAACCGGGGAAAGGGCGGAGCCGTGATCCACAAAGGCCAGGGCCCCGGCGTTGCAGTGGGTCAGCACGTTCACCGTTTCCCGGCTTTCGGCGATTTTCTCGATGATCCCAAGGCCGTGAAGCCCAATCCGGCGGCAGCACTCGGCGTCCTCATCACTTATGGCCTGGGCTTCCAGCCTGGCCCGCTCCCGCCGTTCCCCCGGAACGGCCAGGGAAAGGGACTTGAACATCCGGTCGGTTGCCCAGGCCAGGTTGCCCGCCGTGGGGCGGAGGGCCTTTAGGGTTTCCGCCGCCCGGGCCAGGTTTTCCCCAAAGGGTTCCCCCGCCTCCAGGACCGCCAGGTACATGCCCCAGGCCGCCGTGGCGCCGATAAGCCCCGCGCCCCGGACCTGCATATCCCCGATAGCCCTAAGCGCGTCGGAAAAACACCGCAGTTCCAGAATCTCAAAACGGTGGGGCAGGGCCAGTTGATTGATGATCTTTACGAGCCCCTCCCCTTCAAACCAGATTGTCCGGTAAGGTTTCCCCGCTATATCCATTCATACCACTCCGCGCTGTCCGGCATCAAATTTTTTGCAACAGGCTGCCGTATTAAATTTAAGCTTTTTTCGGTTTTTTGGTTTCGGCCTTCGCCGCGGTCCCCGGTTTAACGGGTTTTTCCATCATGGCCCTGACCAGCACGGGGAGACCGTAAAGCCGGACAAAGCCCTTGGAATCGGCGTGGTTGTAGAGGTCCCCGGTGGTAAAACTGGCAATGCTGGCGTTGTAAAGGGAATAGGGCGAACTTAGCCCGGCGGAGATTATGTTCCCCTTGTAGAGCTGCAGCCGCACCTTGCCGCTGACGGTCTTTTGGGTGGCATCGGTAAAGGCCGAAAGGGCCTCCCTTAGGGGGGTAAACCAGAGCCCCCCGTAGATCAATTCCCCCATTTTAAGGGAAAGCTGCTGTTTATAAGCGTAGCTTTGCCGGTCCAGGCAGATATGCTCCAGTTCCTGGTGGGCATAGTAGAGGATTGTACCCCCCGGAGTCTCATAAACCCCCCGGCTTTTCATCCCCACCACCCGGTTCTCCACCAGATCGATAAGGCCGACTCCGTTGGCGCCGCCAATCTTGTTCAAAGCGGCAATCAGCTCTACCCCGTCCATCTTCTTGCCGTTTAGGGACACGGGGATCCCCCTTTCAAACTCCAGTTCCAGCTCCTCCACCCGGTTAGGGGCCCTTTCCGGGGGAACGGTCATTTTGAGCATTTTCCGGTAATTGGGGGCGCTGGAGGGGTCCTCCAGTTCCAGACCCTCGTGGGAGATATGCCACAGGTTGTCGTCCCGGCTATAGGAATCCCGCTTCTTCGTGGGCGCTTCGATGCCCCGCCGCCTCAAATAACGAATCTCCTCGTCCCGGCTTTTCAGCCTCCAGACCCGCCAGGGGGCGATGATCTCCAGATCCGGGGCAAAGGCCATGATCCCCAGGTCAAAGCGGATCTGATCGTTCCCCTTGCCGGTGGCCCCGTGGGCGATAGCCTTGGCCCTTTCCTTCCTCGCGGCCCCCACCAGAGTCTTGGCAATCAGGGGCCGGGCTATGGCCGTACCCAAAAGGTACTTATCCTCGTAAACCGCCCCCGATTTCAGCATGGGCCACAGATAACTTTCCACAAATTCCTTTTTCACATCCAGCACGGAACAGGAGGAAGCCCCGGTATTCAGGGCCCGCTGGGTAATAACCTGCCAGTCCGCTTCCTGGCCCACATCCACACAAACCGCGGCGATTTCACAGTCGTAGTTTTCCTTAAGCCAGGGAATGATTACCGTGGTGTCCAGACCCCCTGAATAGGCAAGGACGATCTTCTTTTTCATGAACAACTCCTATACAGGCGGCCAAATCCGCCATATCTAACGATTGAATGGGGGAAGCATAGCACAAAGACGAAAAAAGGGCAAAGCGGTTTAGCGCCGCCCAGCGGGGGACCGGCGTTTACTTTTTTTAAGTTGTTTTTGGGCGCATTTTTGCGTGCCGGGCACGCAAAAACCGGGCTTTCCACTCCAATTCCTCGACTTTACCTACGGTAAAGTCTCCGGTATTTCCGTTTCAATCCCTTGCGCTGCCCAAAAATGGCATCCATGCCATTTTTGGGCTTTAGGTTTTTGCTTTGCAAAAACCTAGGCATTTATCACAGCCGGCATCCATGCCGGCCGGCGCAGCCGCGGAAGAAAGCATTAGTCCGGAACCGGCACATGGATACCCATGACAAGGCGCCGGAGGGTAAATGCCGATGCCCTGTTCAAAAATCCTT
>JAIRNB010000097.1 GCA_031258265.1 Treponema sp.
CCCCGGGGCCAGGACATCCGGCGGTAAACTGTTTGCCGCGCTTCACCCATAAAACCTTGCTCCACCCATAAAACCTTCAAACGCCCATCCCAAGGGCGGCCGCCAGTCCCAAAACCCGGTCAGTTTTAAGATTAGCCCTGAAAAAAACCGGAAAAAGCTGCCAAAACCCGCCGTTCCCGCAGCTTTAAGGCGGTTTTCCCAAAAACTGAGGTTTTGGGAACCTGTCTATAATGTTATAATATATAGTTTCTTTGATTTTTTCAATTAACAAGGGATGTGGCTGCGTATGAAGCTGACGGATATTGTGATTATCCTGTGCCGGCCCTCGGACCCCGGTAATATCGGGGCGGTCTGCCGGGCTATGATGAACATGGGCTTGGGGAATCTACGGATCTGCGGCCTTTCTAAGACCGGTTTTTCCCCCTTTGAGGGGGAAATCCGGTCCAGGGCGGTCCATGCCGCCGGTATTTGGGAGGAAGCGCGGTTTTTTGACACCCTGAAAGAGGCGGCGGCGGATTGCGCGGTACTGGCGGGAACTACCCGCCGCCGGGGCCGGAGGCGGAAAAATGTAACCATGGACTGCCGGGAACTGGCCCTGTGGCTGGGAAGCAGGCCGGGGAAGGCGGCCCTGGCCTTTGGCAATGAACGCAGCGGCCTGGACGACGGAGAACTGGCCCTCTGCAACATCGCCTCCCATATCCCCGCCGCCGGGGCCTTTCCCTCCCTTAATCTTTCCCATGCGGTTCAGATCTACGGCTACGAACTGTTCCGCGCCCTGGAACAGGAAACCCCTCCCCTGCCCTTTTCCCCGCCGGCGGAGGAAGGCCCTCCCGGGGCAGGCCCGGCCCCGGTTAAAGGGGCCTGGATACCCCTGGACCGGAATGAATCGGAGGCCCTGGCCGCCTCGATTACGGAAAACCTGGAAAGCCTGGGGTTCTACCGCCATCCGGGCCGGGAAGAACAGACCCGGTTCATCCGGGACTTCATTTCCCGGGCCGCCTTGTCCAGGCGGGAGGGGGAATACTTTGGGGACATCTTTGCCAAGGCGGCCCGGCTTGCCGCCCAAGGCGGAGCCCGGTGACTAACACCGGGGCGGAATTGAACCGGGCGAAGCCCTGTTCCAACACCGGGGCGGAACTGAACCGGGCGAAGCCCTGTTTCCCCTATGCAAAGCCGTAGCGCCCCATATCCACCCGGCCCGATTTGGAAACCGTGACCCCCTCCGCCCGCAGCAGCGCGATCTGCAGTTCCCTGCCGGGGCCCTCCAGGGCAATAGAACCATCGGCGCGGATGATCCGGTGCCAGGGGAGGCGGTATTTTTCCGCCATGGAATGTAACACCCGGACTACCTGCCGCGCCCCGTTGGGGAGCCCCGCCGTCCGGGCAATGTCCCGGTAACAGGAGACCCTTCCCCGGGGAACGGCCCGGAGGGCCTCAATGATCCGCCGACTTGCTTCGGTCATGGAACTTTACAGGACTTCGATAACCGTGCGGTGGATATGGGACAGAAGGGCCCCCCCGTCCCGGCTTTCGGCGTTCACCGCGACAACAACGTGTTTGTCCGGCGCTACGATGCCGAACTGGCCGTACTTACCATCCGCCCGGTAGGTATTACCGGGACCCCGCCAGAAAAGATAGCCGTAGCCCTCATGGGTATTGTCAATTTGGGAGCCTGTGGATTCCTCCACCCATTCGGGGCTAAGAATCTGTTTCCCTTCCCAGACGCCCTTCCCCGCGTACAGCAGGGTAAATTTTGCCAGCTCCGACACGCATAAAACCAAACCCCCGGCACCGAAAGTATAGCCCGCGGGATCACATTCCCAGAGGGGCCGGCGGATACCCAGGGGGGCAAAGAGGCGGGGCATAAGGTAGCTGACCAGATCGCAGCCCGCCCTCCGCTGCACCAGCACCCCCGCCAGGTAGGGCCCAACATTGTTATACACAAAGGCGCTCCCCGGTTTACTGACAAAGGGCAGGGCCAGGGCGTGGCGCACCCAATCGACGCTATCCATGTTTACCCGCTGGGCCCCCATCAGATAGGCCCCGTCCTGCCCCAATCCCATGGTCAACAAGTCCCGGACCCTGGCCTCCTGCAGAAAGGGGGAAGGATGCGGCGGAGTTTCACCGGGAAAGGCATCCACCAGCCGTTCATCAAGGGAAAGAAGACCCTCCCGCAGGGCAAAACCCACGGCGGCGGAGGTAAAACTTTTACTAGCGGAGTATTGGTTACGCCGGATTTCCTCATCCCAGTCCGCGGAGGCAATAAGAGCGGAATCCCGGAATACCCTGATATTCAATACCCGCAGTTCCTCCGCCTTTTCCGAAAACTCCTCCAGTAATGGTACAACCGGTGGCATGGCCTCCTCCTTATTTAATATCTATCCGCAAAGCCGGCTGCTCTGTGGTTTGTAAGTTTTGCCTGCCCGAAAAACCGTCCGGACAGACAGGCTGAAAGCCCCCCTCCGGCGGGACATCCGTAAGGCGCCGCAGAATCTTCGCCGCCGTTTCCTCCGGGGTATTTCCCGCCTTCACGGTGATCTTCGCCAGTTCCCGGTAGACCGCCCCCCTCCTCCTGTGGAGCAGCCGGTGGGTCTCCCGGGGATTTTCCGTATCAAGAAAGGGGGGCAGTTCCCCGCTTTCGTCTGCCGCGGCCCTGATCCGCTTCCAGGCCGTCTCCGCCGGAATTTCAATATAAACCGTATAAACCGTCGATGCGGACCGGGGTTTTTTCAGGATTTCCAGGGCTTCCCCGTTATCCGCAAGGCCGCCGCCGGCCGCCGCAATGGTGATACCTCCGGGATTCCCGCCCCCTCCCCAGAGTTCCCCCTCAAGGAGGGCCCGCAGCGCCTCCGCCTCCGCCCCGCGAAAGATCTCCGGCCCCTCCCTGTAGAGGAGCCGGGGACTCTTCCCCGCGCGTCTTTCTACCAATTCATCCAGATCAATAAATTCGGCGCTTCCCGCAAACACCCCTCCCCTATCCCGGACCAGATCCGGGGGAAAAACGGCGGCGGGGCAAAGCCGGGCCAGGGCCTTTCCGGCGCTGGTTTTTCCCGAATGTTTCGGGCCCAGGATAAGGATCACCAATCCGGGACTCTTTATCATAAACCTTACCCTAATTGTTTCGATGGTATTATGCTATAGCAATGAATAGTCTGCCGGTCCTCTTTATCCTGATTCTGATTGCCGCCCTGCCGGTAGTGCTTCTGTTCCTCTGGTATAACTTTGCCCGCTGCCCCATATCCACCGGGTGGTTCCTTGTTTTTTTGACCGGCGGCGGCGCTTCCATGTTCATCGCGCTGTTATTGCAGGCCCTTATCCCCAGCCCCTCCGGCCTTTCCCCGGGGGGAGGCTTCCCGGGAGCCATGGGTCCCATGGTTTTCAACCTGTTTTGCCGGATCGCGGCCACCGAAGAAACGTCCCGGCTCCTCGTTTTTTTGCTCCTCTTTCCCCTGGCCCGGATCAGAGGGGAAGACGCGGCTTTACGGGGCAGCGCCGCCGGATTAGTTGCCGGACTGGGCTTTGCCCTGGTGGAGAATGCCTCTTATGGGGCCTCCGATGCGGGAATCGCGGTGCTGCGGGCCGTTACATCGGCCCCTTTACACGGCGCCTGCGGGGAACGAGTCGGCGCGGCCCTTGCCGGCCGCAAAGAAGGCTTTTTCCCCGCCCTGATACGCTTCCTTTCCGCCATAGCTATCCACGGAACCTATAACCTGATGCTTCGCGGTTCCGGCATCATGGCCGTCATGGCGATCCTTGCCGCCCTCTGCGCCCTGGCCTCCTCGATTCTGTCGATCCGCACCCAAATTCGAAACAGTGAAGCCTGTCTCAAAACTAATTGACTGTGCGCTGCCGCGCACGGTTTTGGGCCAGGCTTAGTTTTTAAGGGGGAAGCGGCGGCTTTACCGGCCCCCCTCCGGCCCGCCGGGGTTTAAGGCGTCCTCCGCAGTTCAGCGGGACGGACAAGGATAACGCCTATTGCCAGGAGCAGAAGCCCCGGAAACACTATCGCCGCCAACAGCCCTGTGCTAAGGCTGGTGTTCTGCATGATTATCCCAACAAGCCCCGGACCCGCGGCACAGCCCAAATCCCCCGCCAGGGCCAGTACGGCGAACATGGCGGTTCCTCCCAGGGGGAAAAACCGCGAGGCCAGGCTAAAGGTCCCCGGCCACATGACCCCCACGGAAAGGCCGCAGAGGGCGCAGCCCCCAAGGGAAAGGAGGGGATAGGGGGAAAACACGGTAATCAGGTAACTGGCTAAACAGACAGCCCCGGAAACCATAAGGGTCCGCTCAAGTTTTATGGCTTCCCGTTGGAGGCCGAAAAAAATCCGGGAAAGGCCCATGAGGATGGCAAAGGCGCAGGGGCCGAAAATATCCCCCTGGAGCTTGGAAACCCTCAGACCCGCTTCCGCAAAGAGGGATGCCCATTGGGACATGGCCTGCTCAGAGGCGCCGGCGCAGATCATCATCAAAAAAAGGATAAGGAAAAACTTTTTTCTAAAAAGAAACCGGAGGGGCGCCGGGGAAAGGGATTCGTCTATGAGGGTTTTAAGGGGAACCCTGGCAAACAACAGGATATTCCCCAGGGGCAGCGCCGCCCACAGCATGGGGAGATAGCGCCACTTGTCAATTCCCGCCAGGGTAAAATACAGGCTGGACAGGCCCACCACGGCCACATAACCCCAGCAGTAAAAAGAATGGAGCAGGCTCATGGCCGCGGCTTTACGGTTCCCCGGCAGGGCTTCCACGATAGGGCTGATGATCACCTCGATAAGCCCGCCCCCCAGGGCGTTGATGACAATTCCTATGACAAGCCCCCCGTAGGGATTCGGCATGATAAACGGGAGGAGTCCCATGGATACAAGGCCAACAGTACAGAATATATGGGCGCTTAGCGCGGCGGCCCGGTAACCAATAGTATCAATGAACCGGACAGCGGCAAGATCAACCGCCAGTTGAATCCCAAAATTCAGGGTAATGAGCAGGGCCAGGCTGCCCAAGGAAACATGAAATTGACGCTGGAACGTGAGAAACAACAGGGGCGCCAGGTTGTTCACAACCGCCTGGCTGACGTAACCCAGATAACAGGCGGCCAGGGTATGACGGTAGCTCAGCGGCCTCACAGGGGTCCGCCCGCCCTCTCTGCGGGCAGTCCTATGGGCAACTCGATAAATGCGGCGGGGGAATTGGAAAGATAGTATCTCTGATCTGTCTGTAAAATGGACTTGTTCAAAAACTCCAGTTTTTGAACAAGTCTAATGCCGGCTTCCCTAAAAAGTCCCATGGGATATTAGTTTTTCCAGGGGGTAACGATCCTGATGTTGAATAGAAGGAAAAGCGCCGGGGGCGGGATAACCCGTGGGAAGAAGGGCCACAGGTACCAGGCCCGGGGGTATCCGGAATTCGGCCCTGGCCCGCGTGGGATCAAACCACATGACCCAGGTGCTTCCCAGTCCCAGATCCGCCGCCTGGAGCATCATGTGGGTGGCGGCAATACTGGCATCTACCCAGCCGGAATGTTCCTGGTCGTAATCCCGGACCCAGGCGGCGGAAAGTTCATAGCAGATAAGGAACACCAGGGGGGCGTTAAAGCGGCAGGTGGTACAGCGGTCCACCCTGGCCAGATCACCGGGTTTTTCAATAACCAGGATACGCTGGGGCTGGCGGTTCGCCGCAGTGGGGGCCCTGCGGGCGGCTTCCAGAATAAGGGCGATCTTTTGCTGCTCTATAGGATTGCTAAGAAAATCCCGTACCGAATACCGGGCGGCCGCTAGTTCACTGAAGTTCATGGTGTACTCCCAAAGATAAATTAGACTTGTTCAACAACCCGCCTGGCTGCCTCACAAAGCCCAAAGATTTGGCGAATCTCCACAGGAAATCCGCCAAATCCGCCGTTTTTTAACAAAAACCGTGCAATAAATAAAAGTTTTTGAACAACCCTATCGTACCAGGTATTGCCGTAATTGTCCCGCCAGTCTCCTGCCCACCCAGGCTTCCACCCGGATTCCCCCATCGTCCCAGGATTCGGTGATTACCTGGCCCTTGCGGTGGAGAAGGCCGATCAGGTCCCCGCGATCCGGCGAAAAATGGAAGCAGAGTCTGGTCCCGGAAAGGAATTCCCTCATCCGTTTTTTGAGTTCCTCCAAACCCCAGCCCTGGTGAACCGAAATGGGAATGGGAGTATCCGGGGCAAGGATGGGAATCCCGGCGTCTTCCACAGCGCCCTGGCCTTGGGGGAGCGGCGTGCCCGCATAACTCCCGGAGAGTTTATCAATTTTGTTGAACACGGTGATCATGGGAATATCCCCGGCCCCCAGGCTTTGGAGTACCTGGAGGGTGGTTTGCCGGCAGTCTTCCATGTCAGGATCGGAGGCGTCGGCCACATGGATAAGGAGATCCGCCAGGGCGGCTTCCTCCAGGGTGGCATGGAAGGCGTTTACCAGGGCGTGGGGAAGGTTCCTGATGAAACCCACGGTGTCCACCAGTATCACGGGGAAACCCCTGGAAAGCTCAAAGCGGCGGGAAACAGCATCCAGGGTGACGAAAAGCTTATCCTCCGCCGCCAGATCCGCGCCGGTAAGGACATTCATAAGGGAGGACTTCCCGGCGTTGGTGTAGCCTACCAGGGCGCAGACAAAGATACCCTGGCGTTTCCGCTGCCGCCGCTGTAGCTGCCGCTGACGGCGGACTTCCTTCAGTTCCTCCCGAAGCTGCTGTATCCGGCGTTCAACCTGACGGCGGTCCAGTTCCAGCCGGGTCTCACCGGAACCTCTGGTCCCATAGCGGCCGCCCCGCTGGCGGGACAGGTCGATGTACTTATGGGCCAGGCGGGGCAGGGAATAACTCAGTTCCGCCAGACGGACCTGGAGTTCCGCTTCCCGGGTAGAGGCCCGGTCCGCAAAAATTTTGATAATCAGTTCCTGCCGGTCCACCATGGGAATACCGCTGAGGGTTTCCCAATTCCGCTGTTGGGAGGGGCTGGGGTCCCAGTCAACAACCATGCAATCCGCCTGCAATTCACCGGCCTTTTCCGCCAGTTCCCGGGCCTTCCCCGTTCCCATGCCGTATTTCGAGGAATGTTCCCGGACCTTTAGCGTCTCGTGGGCCGCGATTTCCAGACCCAGGGAATGGACCAGGCCCCGGAGTTCCCTGGCCAGAGAAGCCCCCCCGCTTAGCCCGGCGGCGGAAGATTCCCCCTGGGAAGGCGGGCCGGAATCAAGGCTCACCAGGAAAGCCCGCAGGGGCCGCTCCTCAACTGTTACTGTCTTATGTTCCAAATAGTCCTCCAGCGGTCAGGATAAGCCTCCGCAAAGCAGGGCGCGTAAACCGCGCCTACGATGGGTATTAAACCAGACCTTCGAATAAACGCATAGGTATTTTTACCCTCGTTTTTTGGGCGCATCCGGCGCAAGGAAATTGATTGTACGACACCGCGTTGCGGCTGGTGCATAGCGCCGCCCTATACCCCCACAGTGAACGCCCGGGTATAAATTTACGGCAAATTGCAAATTTATACGATTTTTAGGTCAAAACCCCGTAAACCCCCGGTAATCCAGGGCAAAAAACCGCAAACTTCTAGTAAAATGATCCGGTTCGGCCTATACTGTGTCTAGTGTTTTGCCCCGAATAGAGCCGTTTCCAAAGCCCGGTTGGCGCGGGGGACGGTTTTGGGAAGGCCGGGAAAAACAGGGATATATCCCTCTTGTAGTTCTTTGTCAGGTAAAGAATTACAGGCGCTGTTGTTGCACCATTCGGATAGGACAAAACGCCAGGTAAACAATGAGTATTCCCCGAAAAATTATCTTTAGCCTGCTTATATCGGTAGTGGTCTTTGTTTTCTTCGCCGCAGCGGCCTTTACCGGCCTTTTTGACTTAGTGGAAACCCGCTTTTACAATCCCCGGATACTCCGGGGCCTAAACCGGGAAATCGAGGAAGACGCCAGGGTCATCGGCGCCCTGCTTGATGAACTGCGGGACCGTTTTATTATTGTCGCCGGGGAAGAGGCGGTAAGGCGCAGTTTTCTCTCCGGCCAGACAGAGGAGGATACGTTTGATCGGAGCAGGATCTTCGGGTCCCTGCTAAATTCCCTGCCCGCCCTCCGGTCGGTCCGCTTTGTGGATGCCGGGGGCAGCCGGATTCGTTTTTCCACCCTGGCGGAGGATGTGCTGTACCAGGACGGGGGCTCCCCTGCCTATCGCAGTTACCCGGACTGTCCCGGCGTTCTTCCCTATGCCGAAGTTGAGGCGCCGGAGGGCGCCGCCCCCCGGCTTATCTTCGACGGCCGGGGAGAGCAGATCATCTTCTCGTATCCCTTTACCGATACCCTGGAGGTATACTGGGGCAGCGCCCTTTTTACCTTTTCCGTGCGGGCGGTGGCGGAGCGTATGGTCCAGGAAGGGCGGATACAGGTGGGGGAGGATGTTTCAGTCGTTTCCTCCCCCGGCGGTTTCCTTCTGGGCCTTCCGGCGGCGGACAAGGAAAGCCTAAAAAGCCAGGCAGCCGCGGTTTGGGGGAAGGGCATCCTTGGCCTGTCCATACTGGATGAGGAAAATTCGGATTCCCTGGCCCTTATATCGGCGGAGTACGGCGGCGAAGATTCGGGACGGCGTAAAAATCTTACGGGGAAACAGCTCCACCGCCCGAAAAGCGGGACGGTCTTTACGGGCAGGCTGGTGCGGGAGGAGCTTTTTATCTTCCCCCCCTTTATGAAGATTGTCCTTCTGGCTTCTCTTTTCCTTACCCTATTCCTGCTGGTTTTCCTGCTTTTCAACCTGCGGCAGGACAGCATAAGGGTGATCAAAAGCCGCCTTAAACGGCTTCGGAACGGCCTGTTCCGGCAGTACCACGAGCAGAAAGCCTTGGACGGGAAACACTGGGCCAGGGAATTGGAACAGCGGCGCGGGGAAGTCCGGGCGGAATTGAAACGGGATCTGCCGGGGAGGAAAAAAAATTCACCGGTTCAGGCGAAGATCGACGCCCTTATCGATCTTTCCTGGGATGAGGTGGTTGCCGCTATCGGTAAATATCCCCCCGCGAATCTTGATGAGGAACAGCTTAGGGCTATCATTGCCGATGTTCTTCGCCATTCGGCCGGCCTTCCCCCGGAAGGGCCTACCCCGGCCGCCGGCCCGGCGGGGATTGGAGGATCAAACCCGGAAACCGAAGCGGAGGAGCTGGAAGAGCTGGAGGTAGTAGAAGAACCGGCCGGGGATACCTGGGAATTGACGGAAGATAAAAAAAGGGCTGAACTTTCCACTGTGTTAGTGGATGCGGAGGATGCGGAAGTGCTGGAAGAACTCGGAGAGTCGGAAGAACAGGAACGGAATGAGAATAAATCTTCAGGTGAGATTGTCGTCACCCCGGAGATATTTAAGGCGGAACTGGAGGCCGATTTAGAACCCCTGGAAGACGATCCGGCCCCTATGACGGCGGAGAATCTGGACATCCTTGCCAGTCAGATTGAATTTGGCCCGGAGGAGGAAGCCGGGGAAGAGGAGAACGAAGGGGAAGTCCTCCATTTGGACCTGTCTTCCCCCTTTAATTCCCTAAGTTTTGAATCCCCCAGCTTTTCCGGGGGCGGTGAAAAAGAGACCGGATTTTCCGCTGGGGATAAAAAACCGGATTTTAACGAAAGCCCCGGAGAAAGAAAAAAAAAACGTCAAACTGACGAAACTCTGAAAGATTCCAGCCTTATGGAAATAACCGGGGACGGAGGGCTTCCCTTTATCTACAAGCCCTTCTTGTTCCGGGAAAACAGCAAACCCCTGCCCCTGCGGCCCCTGGAAGATCAGGCGCCGGAGGCGATTCGGGAACGGAACGGACTCCACCAGATAAACAGCGACATTCTCGATCCAAAACTAGAGACGCTGGACAATCTGGACCCCAAGTTTCTCCGGCTGGTGAAGTCTATAATCTCTAAAGAGGCTTAGCAGCCTGTTGCAATGTAGATTTTTTGCATAAAGGGCGCCACAGGCGCCTGGGCAAAAAATCACGATTATTGTGGTGCTTTCGGAGTTTGTAAGGTATACCATTTTAAGCGCGAAGCGCAACAAACTCCTAGTCCGATAACCGCGACCGGGAGCGCCGCAGGACGGCGTTGGGAAACCGCCTGTTAATATCCATGATTGCCTTTTCGAGCTTCCGTTCTTTTTCGGCGCCGGCGTCAAAGAGGTCCTGCTGCCGGGGGCCATCCTCCAGGTTCATAAGCCCCGCACCGATAAGCCGCAGCCCCCGGCCGCTTTGGTATTTCTTTCTGAACAGGGCCAGTACCCTGGTGTAGAGATCGTTCAGGGAATCTACGGGGTTGGAGAAACTTTCCTGGATAAGGGCGGTGGAAAAATCCCCGTAACGGATCTTTACCTGAACCGTGCGGGCATGGCGGCCTTCCCCCAAAAGCCGCCACAAGAGGGATTCGGAAATGTCCAGCAGAACAGACTCGATAGTAAAACTATCGTAAAGATCGTAGGGGAAGGTCCGCTCCGTACTCATGGAACGGGATCCCCGTTCGGTTTCAAAGGTTTCCACCCCTTCCCCCCGGACCGCCCGGTACAGAAAATCCCCAAAGGCCCTGCCGAAAATCGCCGAAAGGCTGTCCCTGGACAGGCGGTAAATATCTTCCCCGGTCCTGATCCCGTGTTCCCGGAAGATCTCCTGGGTCTTTTCTCCGGCCCCCCAGATCTTCCCCGCCGGCAGGGAACGCATAAAGGTTTCTTCCGCCCCCGGGGGAATCCTGAAAAGCCCGTCGGGTTTGGACATGCCGCTGGCAATTTTGGCGATATACTTGTTGGAGGCAATTCCCACAGAAACGGTAAGGCCGGTTTTTTTCCGGACCGCCGCCTTAACTTTCGCCGCCAGAGTCTCCGGGGGGCCAAAGAGCTTTTCCGTACCGGTGATATTCAAAAAAGCTTCGTCTACCGAAAGCTGCTGGACCTCCGGGGAAAAATCCCCAAGGATCCCCATGATTTGCCGGGAAAATTCCTGATAACGTTCCATGTTGCCCCGCAGATAAATTCCCTGGGGGCAAAGCTTAACGGCCTGGGCAAGGGGCATGGCGGAATGGACCCCGAATTTCCGGGCCTCGTAAGAGGCGGTGGATACCACGCTGCGCCGGTCCCCCGGCTGTCCCCCGACGATTACAGGCTTCCCCGCATACTCCGGGTGATCAAGCTGTTCCACCGAGGCATAAAAGGCGTCAAGGTCCGCGTGGATAAAAGTATTCATTACAACAACTATACAAATATTGGGTATAATAAGCAAGGCGCAAAGGGAATATACGTAATCTGGGGAATCACTGGCGCTATGCACCAGCCGCGAAGCCGTAATAAATTTCCTTGCGATAGCATTCTCGATTGCGGCATCAGAACCGGTAAGCTGAATATTAGTACATTAGCTTTACAGCCGACGTAGACAGCGGCCTTCCAATTCGCACTGCTATAACTATCGACATTCGAGGAAAGATACGGGAGCCGGTTATTCCCCCCAGTTGAGGTAGCCGGAGATTGTGTCGTTGTAGGGGACTTTGACGGCGCTGCCGCTTCCCTGGTGGGTGATGGTTTGTAGGCCGGTGATGAGGCCGGACGCCCCCTCCGAGAGGAAGGAAGCGGAGAGGACGCTGCCGGCGCGGATGCTTATCTTGGCGGCGGGATTGCCGATGTTTATACCGCCGGAGGTGCTGGCGCTCCCATAGAACCGGAGCCCCGGAGAAGCGGCGAAGACGCCCCTGTTCCCGTCCAAATCGATGCTGTCATTGGCGGCATCGATGATGAGTTCAGGGCAATTGACGAACCATACATCGTACTTCAGGCGGACCGTCTTCATAACCGCGAGATTGGCGCTAAAGGCCATGCGGCCGGCGCCGATTTCAACATAATCGCCGTTCTGATCGCCGCCGCCCCAGACGATCCGGGGGCTTTGGGCGGCGGAGCCCAGGAAGACCCCCTGGAACCACCGGTCCCGCCCCTCGTTGTAGTCCGGGACGGTGGGGCCTTCGGGTCCCAGGACCAGGGAGGAGTTAAGGCGGACGATGATTTGGGAGTCTGAGCCCAGGGGTTCCCCCTCGCTGGCGGCGGAGCGGAGTTCGCCGCCGGCCATGACTTCCACGGAACCCTGTGAAAGATTACCGGGGGCGCAGGGGCCTCCGGCCTGCGGGTTATCGGCAAGGATAAGGAGCCGCCCTCCCCGGTTCACCCGGAGCCGGATGTGGCCGTAGCTTTGGCCCGGGGTTCCCAATTCCCCGGCGGGGATGAAGAAGGGGGGGAGGCCGGGTGAGTCCCTGCCGGGGATGCCGATGTCGATGACGATGAGGCTGTTGGAATTCCCGGCATGAGCGGGGAGGGCTGCGCCGCTGATTTCGACCTGGGCCGTTTCGCCGTTTGCGCCGGCGCGGATCTTAAAGAGGTCCAGGACGGTTTCGCTGATCTCCTGAGTATAGGGAAGGGCGGTTTTGGGGCCTGTCACGGTATCGGTGCTGTCCGGCGCGTTGGGGCTGTAGACGGCGTTGAAGAGTTCCCGCCAGTAGGGGTCTGGCACATAGTACCAGGTGGAAATTCCATTATTGGCACGAAGATTCACGGTGCCGTAGGGGCCGGCATGGCGCACGGTGTATTCGCCGGAGCCGGGGCCGGTGAAGAGGGCGCCGACGGGTATCAGGGTGATCTCTGGGACCAGGGTGGTTTGGCTTGGATCCTCGAAGTTTGCCGCGGTGAAGGAGAGGCTCCGCGCTATACCGGGGAGGGGGTCGAGGGGGCTGGCGGTGATGGCCGAGGTTCCCTCCCCGCTTAAAGTCCAACCCTCGACGGGGGCGGCCGTGACCTTGGTGTTGAAGGTAAAGGATACGGAGACGCTGAGGTCTATGGGGTCATAGCTTACGGCGGGGTCTCCTTGCAGCACCGGGGGATAGTAGACCGGGGGGTCGCCGGGCAGGCCGGGGCCGGCCTTATGATCGCAGGCGCTGATGAGGAGGGCGGCAATTGCCGCGGCCGTCCGTAAGGGGAATGTTTTCATGGCGCTGGTTTTTCCTTTTTCAAAACGTCCTTCCCGGGGAAAGGGTGTTTTGAAAAAGGGAGCAGAGCCCTCGGCGGCCCTGCTCCCTGTCCCCTTCACCGGGGGTGAAGGGGGAAAGTTTAGTACGTGCCTAGTCTCATTACTACGGCCAGTTAGAAAGAGAACTAGATATATTCCAGTTCTGGCTCCCGGTGATGTCGCCAACGTAGGTTTCAGTTGTGCCGCCGCCGCCGTTGGTGATGGTTATGTCGGCATTAGTATCATTGATGAGGAAGCTGGTGGCACTAGTTGTATTATCAAGTAATCTCTTATCAATGATGCCCCACTTCTTTACGACTATTTTTGCATCGGCTTGTCCAAAGAAGTCATAGCAGTCACTGTTCTTATCATTGGAAACCAGTAAGCCGGTGGCGGGTGGGTAGGAGCTGGGTTTGCTGCCGGCCGCACTGGCGTCAATAGTCACGGTGGTGTTCCCGATAAAGAAGACATCGTAGATTAGGCCCATGGCCTTCTTGACCGTGACGTTGCCGGAAAGGGCAAGCTTGCCCGGGCGTACCTCAAGGTAGCCGTTGGTGTTGCTGTTGTCCCACTCGATTCTTGAACCGTTGCCCGACGGAGCAATCAGATAACCCGCGTAGTAGGCGTTATAAACGGCCGCCAAGCTTGTTGCGTCCGTGGTGCCCGGTTCCGGTCCGATGGAAAGGTAGGAGCCGGCATGGTTGACGATGACCGCATTGCTCCCCAGGGGGAAGCCCTCGTAGGCCCCGTCCCGGAGTTTGCCGCCGGTCATAACCTCGACCGTGCCGTTGTTAAAGAAGCCGGTGGGGCAGGAGCTGCCCACGCCGTTGTTGATATACCCGTCGTTATTGGCCAGGATGACCAGTTCCGCTCCCTGGTTCACCCGGAGCCGGATGTGGACATAATTGCCGCTAGTGGAGTCTCCCAGGGCTTGATTCGGAATGTAGAACGTCGGAAGGCTGTTGTTCGCGCCCGGTATACCGATGTCGATGATGATGAGATTAGTAGTTGTCGCTGTGCTTTCGGTGGGAAGACCGGTTCCCGTGATCTCTACCTTGTCGGCGGCGGAACTTGCCCCAATGGTGATCTTGAACAGACTAAGGACGGAACTGCTGATAGCTGAGGTGTACGCAATGGCGGTTTTCCCCTGTTCCACCGTATCGGTGGACCCGTTCCTGTTCGGTTCATAAATCGCCTTAAAGAGGCTCTGTAAAGCCGGGTCGGTAACCGAGTAGGTCGTACCATTCAGGACGGCTACCCCAGAAGAATCATTGTAAGATGTCAGGGTATATGCCGTAGAATTACTGGGGCGGCTAAAAGCAGGGTACGTGGGCGTACTCGGGGTAGACGGGGTATCAGGGGTAGACGGGGTATTGGGCTCTCCAACAATAACATCCGCGCCGTCTGACGTGTCAACCTGGACATCGCTCCCCGGAGGCACATTGACCGTGCTGCCAGTACCGGAGGCCGAAATACCGCCCCCCGTTTCCACGGTGACATTATCCCCCAGCTCGGCGGAACCGCCGTCCGTCACCTCAATCTTTCCCGCTACCTTGACCTCCCCAGTCAGACTGGCAGAACCCCCTTCCTTCACCTCAATCGCTCCGCCCAATTCCACGGTGACCGCTCCGGTGATATTCACCGTACCGCCGGTGTCGTCATC
>JAIRNB010000294.1 GCA_031258265.1 Treponema sp.
AGGGGCGAAGTAATTGCCCTGGTAAGGGGCGTTAAGGAAAAAATGTAACACCCGCCCGGCGCACGGCAACTGTATTTATCTCGGCCAAAAGCAAGGGCGTCTTTAGGCGGGCGGGCGCGTCGCGGGGTCGGCTGTGATAAACGCATACGTTTTTGCAAAGCAAAAACGTAAAGCCCAAAAATGGCAGGGATGCCATTTTTGGGCCGCGCAAGGGATTGAAACGGAAATACCGCAGACTTTACCGCAGGTAAAGTCGAGGAATTGGAGTGGAAAGCCCGGTTTTTTGCGCAGCAAAAAATGCGCCCATAAACAAACAAAAAAAGCAAACGCCGGTCCCCTGCCCTCGGCTTGCACAAAGGGGGGGCGATCTGGCATTATCGGTTTACACATGGACTACACTAACCCGGCAAATCTTGCCATCCTGGCCTGTCCTGGGGGAGAGGTTTTTGCCGATGAGGTGGTCTCCCATCTGCGGAAAGGGTACCGCCGGAGTCTGGAGGGAACCGCCGCCGACATGGCCAAACGTTACGGCCTGGAAGCGGGGGAGGTTATCCGGCAAATCAACTTTATCAATGATGTTGTTAGTCCCCGTTACGGTTCCGGCCATGGGGGGGAGATCCGGGCGCCCCATTTCAAGGTTCCCGCCCGGTTTACTATCTTTGCCAACGGGGAAGTGAAGGCGGAGATTCTGGAATCTATCCGGGGCAAGGATATTTACATTTTTCAGGATGTGGAGAACCACTATCCGGTAAATTTTAACGAAGGGAAAGAAAAGAAGGCCCTTTCGGTGAACGATCATCTGATGACTATGCTGGTCACGGTGGACGCGGCTATGCAGGCCGGGGCGGGACAGGTAACGGTGGTGCTTCCCAATTATCCCTACGCCCGGCAGCACAAGGCTAAGGGCCGGGAGGGTCTTACCGCCAGCCGGGTGGGGAAGATTCTGGAGTACCTGGGGGTACGCCGGATCATCTCCCTGGATATTCATTCCCGGGACATCGGCAATTCCTTTGACCGCATGCGTCTTGAAAATCTCCACGCCAGTTACCAGATTATCCGGGTTCTTTCCCGGATGGACGGGGTTTTGAACGATGATTTTGTGGTGGTCTCCCCGGATACCGGCGCGGTGGACCGGAATAAATTCTATGCCACCGCCCTGAAAAAACCCCTGGCCCTGCTCTACAAGGAGCGGGACTATTCCCGGATAAGCAAGGATGCCGGCGACAGTAACATTGCGGAAATAAAGCTGCGGGGGAACGTGAAGGGAAAAACTGTTTTGATGGCGGACGATATGCTGGGTACCGGGGGCACCCTCCTAAAGGGAATGGAAACCCTCAAAGACCATGGGGCGGGGCGGGTGATCTGTTCCGTCAGCCTGCCCCTTTTTTCCGGGGAGGCTGTTTCTTATTTTGACGAGGCTTACCGTCAGGGGCTTTTTTTTAGAATTATCGGTACCAATGCTGTTTACCAGGAAGAGCTGCTGAAGCGGGAATGGTATGTCAGCGTGAATATTTCCCGGCTCTTTGCCCAAACCATTTCCCGGCTCCACCAGCGGCAGTCCCTTAGCTCCCTTCTGGATAACAGGGATATTATCGGAAAGCTGCTTACATCGGGGTCCCATGAAAACACTCCATGAAAATTCCTATGAAAATATCCTATAAAAATAGACTTGTTCAAAAACTTCAGTGAAAATATACAAAACGCCGGACCTGGCTGCCCTGCTTATCTTTGACATGGACGGAACCCTTTACACCAACGATGTTTACCTTAAATCCCAGACCGGCCTTCTTGTGGAGCGGCTTGCCAGGCGGCTGGGGAAAGACCTGGCCCCCCTGGAGGAGGAAATTTCCCGGTTCCAGGAAAGCTGGCGGCGGGAATTTCCGGGAAGGAGAAGCAGCCTGAGTATTGTTCTTGAAGCCTTCGGGGTTTCCATGGAGGAGAATATCCGGTGGCGGGAGGAACTCTACCGGCCGGAGGCTTACCTTAAAGCCGACCTCCGGCTGCGGGAAACCCTTCTTAGCCTGGCGGACAGCTACAAGCTGGCCATAGTTACCAATAATACTGTTTCCATAGCGGCGCGGACCCTGCGCTGCCTGGGGGTGGAGAACCTTTTCCCGGTTTTGGTGGGCCTTGATACCTGTATGGCATCCAAACCCCATGAGATTCCCTTCCGCCGGGCGGCCGAAGAATCGGGGGTAGATACGGGCTGCTGTATCTCCATTGGGGATCGCTATGAAATTGATATAGCCCTGCCCCTGGAAATGGGGATGGGGGGCATCCTGGTGGACGGGGTAGAGGATGTCTACGCCCTGCCGGGATCGCTGTTACAAAATTGGGGATAGTTTTTTTATGGGCCTCCGGCGCCCCTGGCGCCGTTTTTGACTAGCGTCCTTTCCCCCTTTTTTCTCCCGTTTTTTCTCCCATTTTTCTCCTTGACCGGCGCTTAATTTCGTGTAAAACTTTTTCATGCCTGCGGACAAGCTTCATAATCCCCGCTCTAATCCCCGTATTGATGAATTTGCCGCCTTAATGGGGAAGATTTGTCCCCATACCCTTATTGCTCCGGGGAAAACCCTCCGCTGGCTCCTGGTAATTAACCCCAAAGCGGGGGGCTTTACCATCAAATCGCGCTGGAAACGGCACCGTTCCGTCCTGGAAGATTATGTGAACAGGGCGCAGGCCAATCCCCTGCGTCCCCTTTGCGGCCCCGCCGCCCTGTCGAATCCCGAATCCCGGGCCGGCCTGGTCCTCAGCGGCGGGCCGGGGGACGCGGAAGCGGCGGTCCGTTCCCTGTTGGAGAGCGCGGAACGGGGCGGGGAAAAAGAATTTTTTCTTATCATCACCGCCGGGGGGGATGGCACCAGCCTGGAAGTCCAAAGCGCCCTTTACCGGGCCCCGGGGGAAACACGAGAACGTTTTGTTATCCTCCGCCTTCCCATGGGTACCGGGAACGACGGGGCCGACGCGCCGGAACTGGAAGGGGCCCTGGAACTGCTTACGGAGCCGGTGGACATTGTAAAGGCCCGGGCCCTGCGGCTTTTCACCTCCACGGCGGGGAAGGGGCCCTTTCTGGCTTTTAATATTCTTTCCGTCGGGCTGGATGCCTTTGTAACCCACATGACTAACAAGATGAAAGGTAAACTCCCAGGCGATTCCTACAAGCTCTGGGTGGATATTGCCGCCCTGCTCTATGACCGGATCTATACCGTGGGCCCCCTGGAGCTGCGGGCCCTGGATGCGGAAGGCCGGGAAGTAGAGGGGGGGAAATTCCGCCGGAATATTTTGCTCCTGGCGGTGGGGGCCAGCGGACGGCGGACCTACGGCTCCCGCAAGAAGATCCTCCCCGATGACCGTAATGTCTGCGCCCTTAATCAGATGTCCCTGCTGCGAAAGCTGGCCTTAAAAGGGCTGTTTAATTACGGCACCCATATTGATAAGCCGGAGGCCTTTCTTTTTAACGCTTCCCGGGTGGAGTTCTCCGGCCTTTACCCCATTCTGGCCCAGATGGACGGGGAAACAGTATTGCTGCGGCCGGAAGATTTCCCCGCCGCCATAGAGCTGAGTCCCCCGGTAATACCGGTGCTAAAGATGCGGCAGCGCCACTAGGAGTTTGTTGCGCTTCGCGCTTAAAAAAGAGGGGCCTATGGAATTTTTATTTGAAAGTTTCCTGCTCTTAACCTGGAAACATTTGGTGATGTACGGCATCGGGATTACCATGATAGTCCTTGCCATACGGAAAGAATATGAACCGGCGCTGCTCTTGCCAATGGGTTTTGGGGCGATCCTGGTGAATCTGCCGGCAAGCGGCGTGTTAAACCAGGTATTTCCAGGCATAGGGGAAACCAGCGGCGTAATACAGTGGCTGTTTGAGACCGGCATCGAAGCATCGGAAGTTATGCCGCTTTTGCTCTTTATCGGCATTGGGGCGATGATTGATTTTTCCCCGATACTTGCGCGTCCGGTATTTTTCCTCTTCGGCGCGGCGGCGCACTTCGGTATCTTCGCAACCATCACATTTTCGGTGCTGCTTGGCTTTGACCTGCGGGACGCCGCCGCCATTGGCATTATCGGCGCAGCCGACGGGCCAACAACGATACTGGTCTCCCAGGTTCTCCGTTCCCAATATGTAGGGCCTATCGCGGTGGCGGCTTATTCCTATATGGCGCTTGTGCCGATAATCCAGCCCTTTACGGTTAAACTTGTTACCACCAAAAAAGAGCGGCTTATACGCATGGAAGCGGCGTCCGGTACGGCTGTATCAAAACGTATAAAGATCATTTTCCCGATAGCGGTAACGGTTATAGTCGGTTTTATCGCCCCCGCCGCGGTGGCGCTTATCGGCTTTTTAATGTTTGGCAACCTGCTGCGGGAATGTACGGTGCTTGATTCGCTTTCCGAGGCGGCGCAGAAGAATCTTTCCAACCTGATCACCCTGCTTTTGGGTATCACTATTTCTTTTACCATGCGGGCGGAGCATTTTATTACGGTTGAGACGGTTAAAATCCTATCGCTGGGGCTTTTCGCCTTTATCTTTGACACCCTGGGCGGGGTGCTGTTCGCAAAGTTACTTAACATATTCCTAAAGAAAAAGATAAATCCCATGATCGGCGCGGCGGGAATATCGGCCTTTCCCATGTCGGCGCGGGTAATTCAAAAAATGGCGCTTAAGGAAGACCCGTCAAATTTTCTTTTGATGCACGCCGTAAGCGCCAACGTATCGGGACAGATTGCCAGTGTGGCGGCAAGCGGTCTGGTTTTGAGTCTTATTGCCCAGTATTTTTAAATAGTTTCTAAGGAA
>JAIRNB010000041.1 GCA_031258265.1 Treponema sp.
AATCAAATGTTTGGTCTATACCGCTTTCAATAGGGGCATATATTTTTACGACATTACCGCCAACCTTAAATACCGCATTCGTACCGGGGGTAAGATTCTTAATTTCTAGAAATGGTATATTTTCTTTTGCGAAGATAAATTCGGCCAGCGGTGAAAAAGAGTTAATAGATTGAAAAACCCTGCTCCAGTCCTGCCAGTTGTTAATTTCGCCATTGAAAAGATAATTTTTCTTATTTTTGTGCATTGTTTTTATATCCATGGTTTTTCATATTAGAGTTGTTTAAAAACTTCAGTTTTTAAACAACAACCGCGTAAAAATAACAAAAAACGCGGATTTTGTTAGAAATCTGCGTTTTTTGTAAGACTTGTAAGCCAAGCTTCGCTTGGCAAAGAACCAACCGGGTTCTTGAACAAGTCCATTTTGTCAATTATTTTTCATCTTTATTCGAGGTAGGGTTTAATACCCAAAAACCCGCCCGCCTTTCAGCGGGGGAGTTTTGGGGCGGGGAGCTTCATATAGGTCCGGCGCATGGCGGGATTATGCGAAACAAAAACGCCCCGCCTGTTTTCCCCGCGGACTCCGCGCCGCCGGGCCGTTTACTTCCCCCCGGCGATTTCACCGTAGAATTGACGCATCACGTAATATGCGGGCTTGCGGGTAAGACGGTCCGCGTCTATAAGGCCCTTGCGGTTAAAGCCCTCCTGGTAGCGGTTGAGGCGGCGGGGACAGCGGAAATCGTAAAGAATCCAGGGGGTAAGGCCGGCGATATACGGGCACTGTTTGAAGGTCTCCACCTGTTTTTCGTACAGGGCCTTTTGTTTGTCTTCGGTCCACAGATCGTCCGCGGTGCCCCGCTGGCCCTGACGGGCCCCGCCGCCGAATTCGCAGATCAGCACGGGCTTTTCCGGCTGCGAGTTGGCAAGAATCCGGGGCAGTTTGCCGAAGTCCGGATCGTACCAGCCGTAATATTCGTTGATTCCGATAATATCGAGAAAATCCGCCAGCCGGTCCTGTATTAAAAGATTTTCATGATCGATAAGACAGGCGGCGGAGACCAGCCGGGAATCGTCCAGGCTCCGGGCTTTTTTTACCAGAGCTGACATGAAACTAAGCCGGTCATCGGTGTCGGCATTTTCGTTCCCCACGGACCAGATGATCACGCTGGCCCGGTTGCGGTCCCGGAGGATCAGTTCCGAAAGCTGGTTCTCCGCGTCCCCGTAGGTAGGGGGATTACCAAAGGCCACCGCCCAGTACACCGGCGTTTCCTCCCAGAGGAGGACCCCCTCTTCATCGGCGATCTTCGCAAAGAGGCCGTCGTGGGGGTAATGGGCCAGGCGGAGGTAGTTGCCGTTCATCTCCTTAAGATCCCTGATGACAGAACGGATAAGGGCGGCGTTGGTGGTTTTCCCCAGTTTGATATGATCCTCGTGGACGCAGACCCCCCGGAGGAAGACCTTCTTACCGTTAAGAAAAATATCCGTCCCTCTGACACTGATTTCCCGGAAGCCGATCCGGTCCCTGATCCGGTCGCCCGGCGCGGCATCCTGACCCTGGGGGATAAAATCAATTTGAACATCGTAGAGTTTGGGGGATTCGGGACTCCACAGGACGGGCTTGGCTTCAATTTCCAGGCAGGCCCGGCTGTCCCGGACCGCCCCTTCCGCGACGGTCCCCAGTTCCGGTATTTCAACACGGACCTGGCCCCCGGCCCCGCCGCCCAGGTATATGTCCGCCAGGATCTTCCCGCCGCCGGGGGCCAGGCGGAGGAACCAGTCTTTGATATGCCGGGCCGGCAGGCGGTAGAGCAGCACATCCCGGTAAAGGCCCCCGTAGTTGAACCAGTCCGTATTGTCCGTGGGGATTCTGTAGGGGCTTCTGCGGGCATCCACAGCCACGATGATCCGGTTTTCCGCGGCGGGGCCCCGCTTTACCAGGGCCGTAATATCAAAATTGAAGGGGGTGGAAGCGCCGTCATGGGAACCTGCCAGGATGCCGTTGAGGAACACGGAAGCCCGGTAGGAGGCCCCCTCGAAACGCAGGATGAGGCGTTCCCCTTCATCTTTAGGGATATAGCCGAAGGTCCGGGTGTAGATTCCGGTACTTTCGTAGTAGTACAGTTCCGGCCGTTCCAGGTTCCAGACCGCCGGCACCTTAATCCTGTCCCAGGCTTCCCAATCCCAGTCGCAGGGCAGGGGCAGACCGGCGGGGCTTAGGCGGACATCCCTGTACCAATGGGCCCGCCGCAGGGTGTCGTACCAGTCGGGAATAAAATTCCAGCGGCCGTTGAGGGATTCTCCGCCGCGGCCGGCGGTATTGATAAGGCTGTCGCTGCCGGCCCGGATTTCCAAGTATTCCGCCTCATAATCCGAATTATGAATATTGGACTGGTAATTTGCCATGGGAGGCCTCCTTGATTTAGTGTCGCATTATCTAATATACAGCCTTCGGCTGTATATGCTGGCCGGCAGGGGGCGAAGTAAAAGCGTCCTGGTAAGGACGTGTTAAGGAAAAAATGTAACACCCGCCCGTCGCAGGGTAACTGTATTTATCCCGGCCAAATGCAAGCCCGTCTTTAGGCGGGCGGGCGCGCCGCGGGGCTGGCTGTGATAAATGTATACGTTTTTGCAAAGCAAAAACGTATGCGTTTATCACAGCCGGCCCCGCGGCGCGCCCGCCCGTCTAAAGCCGGGCTCGCATTTGGCCGGGATATATACAGTTGCCGTGCGCCGGGCGGGTGTTACATTTTTTCCTTAACGCCCCTTACCGGGGCGCTTTTACTTCGCCCCATGCCGGCCAGCTCAAACCGCAGGTTTGAGCTGGGACAAAAGCCACAAAGCCGAAGGCTGTACATTAACCTTATGGTCCGGTTGGGGGCGGTGTACGGAGCAGCCGGAATTGTTCCCGGGCGGCATATTTTTTTCGTAAGCTATAGACTTTTTAATGTGTTCCGGATATTATAATACGATGGGTTGAAACTAAAATGTCAAATTTGATGATTATCACCTGGGACAGGTAATTTTAGAATCGGCCCGGTTTTTTATCTATTCCGAACGTTCAGTTTGTACTTGGGAGGGGAAAAACTGAAAACGTCATTCATTTACCGTGTTAAATTTAATTTGTTCTCGGCGGTGCTAAGCCTTGCGCTGCTTATGGCGGGGGGATTCGGCCTGGGGGCCCAGGAAGGGGCCTCCCCTGCCGGAGCTTCCGCTGAAAGCCCCGCCGAAGCCCCTTCCCCGGTTCTCCCCGCCGAGGGGGAGATCTTCCTGGGGGAGGAGAGTCCCGGCGTTTCCGTGGCGGAGCCCGGACCGGTTTCCGGTTTCGCTATCTTCCGCACGGTGCTGCTCGTCATCCTGGCCGCCGCCGCAATCTACGGCCTTGTCCATGTGGTAAAAAAGCTCTCCCAGGCCCGGGAGCCGCCGAATTCCAGTCTGCGGATTCTGGCCGCCGTCCGGCTGGGGCCGGGCCGTTTCCTCCACCTGGTAGCCCTGGGAAGCCGGGCCTGGCTGGTGGGCTCCGGGGAGGGGGGAATCTCCCATATCGCCGATATTACCGAGCAGGAAACCCTGGATACCCTTTTCCTCGAAGAGTCCCGGCAGAACGGGGCCTCCGGCCGGACCGGGGATTTTCAGTCCCTGCTCCGCCGCCTGGGGGTATTAAAATCCCCCGAAAAGGCCGGCGACCAGGAGAATCTCGCGGAGAAGATCCGCCTCCGCCGTGACCGGCTCAGGGGGCTGTGATGAAATTTTCTTTCCGGTCCCGCCGCCGGTTTTTTCTCGCGGTTTTTTTGATTCTGGGCCTCGTTCCGGCGGCGGCCCAGGCGCAGGAATTACCGGCCTTTCCAAACCTTTCCACCCAGGGGACCGTGGAGATTCCCAGCCCGCCCCCCGCGCCGGTGGTTCCCTTTATCGACCTTTCCGTCAGGAATCCCCAGACCGGACAAGAGGTGGCCTTTTCCCTCCAGCTCCTCCTCCTCTTAACGGTCCTTTCCCTGGCCCCCAGCATCATTATCCTGATGACCAGTTTCCTCAGAATCTCAATCGTCCTGGACTTTGTTAAACGGGCTCTTTCCCTTCAGCAGGTGCCCCCCAACCAGGTACTCCTGGGGATTTCCCTGTTTATGACCATTTTTATCATGTGGCCCAGCTTCGAGACGATCTACAACAACTCCCTGCGCCCCCTTTCCCAGGGGGAACTTTCGGTCCAGGAGGCCTACCGGGAAGCGGAAGCCCCGTTAAGGCTTTTCATGTACCGCCAGATGGCGGGGAGGCCGGAAAATATCCGGCTGTTCATGGCCATGCGGGGTTTGGACAGGCCGGAGACCCTGGCGGATGTCCCCACCTACGTGTTGATCCCGGCCTTTATTCTGAATGAGCTAACCATAGCTTTTAAGATAGGGATACTGCTTTTTGTTCCCTTTATCATCATCGACATGGTGGTGGCCAGCGCCCTCATGTCCATGGGTATGATCATGCTTCCTCCGGTGATGATATCCATGCCCTTCAAGCTTATCCTGTTCATCCTGGTGGATGGCTGGGGTCTTTTAACGGATCAGTTGGTCCGTTCCTTTGCTTAGGAGCCGGAATGAGTATTGGGGAAGTTGTCACCCTGCTGCGGGGAGGGGTTCTTGAGGTGCTGTACCTGGCGGCCCCCATGCTGTTCTCCGCCCTGATTGTGGGGCTCCTGGTGGCAATTCTCCAGGCCACCACTTCCATCCAGGAACAGACTCTTACCTTTGTGCCCAAGGTTATCGCCATTCTCCTGATGCTGATGTTCCTGGGCGGCTGGATGTTTTCCCACCTGCGGGATTACACGATCCAGTTATTCAAGATGATTCCTAACATGGCGGGCCGGGGATGATAACCGAAGAACTCTTAAACGAAATACTCCTCTGGGCTCCCGCCTTTCTCCTTATCGCCGCCCGGGCCCTGGCGATCATCGAGACGGCCCCCCTGCTTTCCTCCGATGCGATTCCCCAGGCGGCAAAGATCTCCCTGGCGGCCCTGGCGGCCTTTGCGGTCCTGCCCCGGGGTATAGATCCAAGCCCGGGCTTTATGGACAGTTACCCGATGTTCCGTCTCGATCCGGTGGTCCTTAACCCCCTGGGCCTGTACTTCTTCCTTCTCCTTATCGGGGAAGCGGTTATCGGGGTGATTACCGGCTTTTTTATCACGATCATTTTTTCCGCCTTCTCCACCGCGGGCCAGTTTTTCTCCCTTCAAATGGGCTTTGGGGCTTCGGAAACCTTCGATCCCCTTTCCCAGATCGAAAATCCCCTGATGGGCCAGTACCTGAACTTGGTAGCCATGCTGGTTTTTCTGATTGCCGGGGGTTTTCAGGAACTTTTTCTGGGGGGCTTCTGGCGCTCCGTCCAGTCCCTCAGCATCGCTTCCCTGGCCGCGGGCCGCGAACAGGTCCTGGGCATGCTTTTGATGGGGCTTTCCCGGCTTTTTCTGGATGCCATCATCATTTCCATGCCAATTTTAGGGACCCTTTTTCTAACTTCTCTTGCCACGGGGCTTATTTCAAAGGCGGCCCCCCAGATCAACATCCTCTCCGAAGGCTTCCCCGTTTCCATTACCGTGGCCTTCCTCCTCATTTTCACCTCCCTTCCCTACATGATGGAGGCTTTTAGCCGGGTGATCGATGCGGGTTTTTCGAGTTTTCAGGATCTCCTGGTCCAGGTGGGGGAGCAGATTGCCGATGTGGGGATAAACCCGTGATTTCCTTCAAGCTTTTCCGGAGAATCCCCCAGGGGCTGCCGGGGGACAGGGACCTTTCCGCCGCCCTGAACATTGATCTGCAGTGGTTTGCCGCCGAGGATGAAGGCCGTACCGAGGAACCCTCGGAACTCAAGATACAGAAAGCCCGGGAGGAAGGCCGGGTCGCCAAGAGCCAGGAACTTATCGGCGCCCTGGGGCTGCTGCTCCCCGCCCTGCTCTTGATCTTCCTTGGCCCCTCCATGCTGAAAACCTGCGTAGAGATGCTGCGTTTTTTCTTTACCCGGATCACCGAACTGGACCCCGTGGGGGATCGTTTTGTGGCGGGGCTTTTTTTCCGGTATTTTTTCCGCCTTGTTCTGCCCCTGGTCATCGTGGCCATGCTCTCGGGAATCCTCTCTAATCTGGTACAGATGGGTTTTATCTTTACCACCAAACCCCTGACCCCGGATTTTACCAAGATTCTGCCCCGTATCGGCCAGTATTTTCAGCGGACCCTCTTTTCCGTGGACGGCTTGTTTAATTTTTTTAAGTCCGTCGTCAAAATGGGAATCATCGGCATGGTGGCCTATTTCCTTATCCGCTCGGATCTGGAAAAGCTTATCAACCTGGAAAGGGCCGCCCTGTGGACGGGGATCAGTACCGTCGCTTCCCTGGCGGCCAGGATGCTGATCATCAGCGCCCTGCTCCTCCTCCTCCTTTCCATACCGGATTTTCTGTTTCAGCGATGGCGCTATACCGAATCCCTGCGGATGACCCGGGAAGAGGTAAAAGAAGAACGGAAGCAGTACGAAGGGGACCCCTATGTCCGTTCCCGGATTCGCTCCCGGATGCGGCAGATGATGATGCAGAACATGGCGGTCAACGTTCCCAAGGCGGATGTGGTGATCACTAACCCGACTCACTACGCGGTGGCCCTGGAGTACCACCAGGGAACCATGCCGGCCCCCCAGATTACCGCCAAGGGGGAGGATGAACTGGCCCTGCGGATTCGCCGTATCGCCCAGGATAACGGGGTTCCCCTGGTGGAAAACCGGCCCCTGGCCCGGACTCTCTATGCGGAACTTGATGTGGGGGACTATATCCCCCAAAGGTACTTCGAGGCGGTGGCGGCTGTTCTGTCAAAGGTTATGAAGATCAACGAAGAACGGCGTAAGGAGGCTGTGGGGGCATGATGGAGGCGCTGATCTATGTCTGATTCAGTTAGGGGTCCCGGCGGCGTTAGCCTGGGGAGGAATATCTTCGGCGGCATGCAGGATATGATGCTTCCCCTGGGGGTTATCACCATAGTGGTAATGATCGTCATACCCCTGCCCACGGTGCTGCTGGATACCCTGATGGCGATGAATCTGATTCTCTCCCTCCTCGTCCTCCTCATCGTGCTGTATACCCAGAAGGCGGTGGATTTTAACCTCTTCCCCACGGTACTGCTGGTGGTTACGGTCTTTGGCCTGGCCCTCAACGTGTCTTCTACCCGGCTGATCCTTACCCAGGGGGCCCGTTTTAATGGCCGGATGATCCGGGCCTTTTCCAGTTTTGTGGTGGGTTCCGGGGGAAACGAGGGCCTGGTGGTGGGCTTTATCATATTCATCGTGATCATCGCCGTTCAGGCGGTGGTGATCACCAAGGGGGCTACCAGGGTCTCCGAAGTGGCGGCCCGGTTCCAGTTGGACGGCATGCCCCAGAAACAGATGTCCATAGAGGCGGAATTCAACTCCGGCAGCATCACCGAGGAAGAGGCCCAGGCCCGCAAGCGGGAACTGGAGCTGGAACTCTCGTTCGACGGTTCCATGGACGGGGCCAGCAAATTCATCTCCGGCAACGTGAAGGTGGGAATCTTCATTACCGCGGTAAACATCCTGGGGGGAATCATCATCGGCACGGTGATCCGAGGGGAACCCATAGGGATGGCCCTGAGTAACTACATCGCCTTTTCCGTGGGGGACGGCCTTTTGAGCCAGCTCCCTTCCCTGCTGGTCTCTACCGCTATGGGTATAGTGGTTACCCGGGCGGCGGCCCCGGGGAATTTGGGGGAACAAGTTGCCGTCCAGTTCTCCCGGGACGCCAAGGTCTACTGGGTGGCCGCGGCAGTGTTGCTGCTCTTTGCCCTGCTCCCCGGTTTTCCCTGGTATGTCCTTATCCCTATGGCGGCCCTGGTGGGTTTCTACGCCTTTTACATTGGCAGGGTGAAGCAGCGCAAGGCTAACTTTGACCAGATGATGTCCAAATCCCAGGAGAAGGGGAAGCCCAGGGACGAAGGGGAAATGTCCCCCGTGGTGCCTCTGGACGCCCTGTCCCTGGAGCTGGGTTACGGCCTCATCCCCCTGGTGGATAAGGATAAGGGGGCGGAACTCCTGGAACGGCTCCAGGGGGTGCGCCGCCAGTCCGGTCTGGATTTAGGGCTGGTGATCCCCAAGATCAGGATCATCGACAACATGATGCTGGAACCCTCGGAGTATTGTTTCAAGATCAAAGGAATAGACGTGGGCCGGGGGAAGATCCGCATCGGCTATTACCTCTGTATCAAGTCGGGGCAGGTGACAGAAGAAATTCACGGTGAGGAAACCCTGGACCCCGCCTTCGGACTTCCCAGTATATGGGTGGGGGAGGACCGGCGGGACGAGGCTGAACGGGCCGGTTATACGGTGGTGGACCCCCCTTCAATTATCGCTACCCATTTGACGGAGATTATCAAGCGGCATGCCCAGGATATTTTAGGCCGCCAGGAGATTCAGGCGATCCTGGAAACCCTGCGGAAAGAGTATCCGGTGGTGGTGGAGGAGGCCCTAAAGACGGCGACGCTGGGGGATATACAAAAGGTTTTCCAGGGACTCCTGCGGGAACGGGTCTCTATCCGTAATACGGTTTCTATCCTGGAATCGGTGGCCGATTATGCCCCCGTGACCAGGGATTCGGAATTCCTCATTGAAAAGGCCCGACAGGCCCTGTCCATGCAGATCTGCCAGCAATACGCGGACGACAGGCATGTACTGCGGGTACTCATGCTTGATCCGGCGCTGGAACAGGGGATCATCGACAGCCAGGTAAAGACCAGTTCCGGCCGTGTTTCCGGCCTGGACCCCCAGACCCGGTCCCTATGGCTGCGTAGCCTTTCCCGGTCCGTGGCAATGGTGATAGAGCAGGGCTGGCCGGCGGTGATTCTCTGCTCAGAGGAGGCCCGGGCCCTGGTAAAATCTTCAACGGAACAGGAACTGCCGGAACTGGCGGTTCTTTCTATTCATGAAATCGCCCGGGGTATTACCCTGGAGTCGGTGGGGCTTGTCAAGCTGGAAAATCAAACGGCGGCATAGGGGATAAACCATGGAACAATTTACCGAACAGGCCTACGATTGGGACGAATGTCTGGACAAAATCCGGGAAAAGTATGGCGACAATTACCAGATCCTTCGCCAAAAAGCTATCCGGATGGGGGGATTCCTGGGACTCTTTACCAGGCAGGGAATCGAGGTTTCCGGTTATATTCCCAGCCGCTATGGAAAAAGCGGTTCCGGGCCCCTGGGTTATCAGCAGTCAAAGGCCGGCGGGATGGTTTCCGGCGGCGGGGAAGGGAGCTATTCCGTCCCCCGCCGGGAATCCGGTTTGCGCGGTGATCCGGGTTCCCGAAATGA
Organism: Treponema sp.; assembly: GCA_031258265.1. GTDB lineage: Bacteria > Spirochaetota > Spirochaetia > Treponematales > Breznakiellaceae > JAISFT01. Next base: position 9,348 of record JAIRNB010000041.1, read on the forward strand.
ACCCCTGGATTTTGAAGAGGCCAAGAGGAAGGTTCTGGCGGCGGCGGGGAAGGATCCGGCCATACAGCAGGTCCTCTCCACGGTCCGGGAAATTAAAGAAAAAATCGAGCAGATCGATCAGGCCGCCCAGCCGGCCCCGGAAGAACATCCCAACCTACAGCGTCTCCGGGAACTCTTTGATATTAACGATTTTTTACCCTCCTACCGGGAAAAGGTCTTTGCCCGGATAAAAAAGGAATGTTCCCTGGAAACCCTGGAGGATTTTGACGCCCTCCAGGATGCCGCTCTGGTAATGATTGGGGAGGACATTAATATTTTCCGGGAAAAGTCCCCCCTCCGTTCTCCCCGGGTCATGATTCTCGTAGGACCGACGGGGGTAGGGAAGACTACCACCATTGCCAAACTGGCGGCGGTCTACGGCCTGCCCAATCCGGCGAAAACCTCCCTGAGGGTACGGATGATCACCATTGATTCCCTGCGGATCGGCGCCCGGAACCAGATCGAAGCCTATGGCGAGATCATGGGAATCCCCGTAGCCTATGTGGATTCCCAGGAGGAACTCCGTAAAACCATGGCCCTGTTTTCCGAAGGGGTAGACCTTATCCTTATCGACACCTTCGGCAAGAGTCCCCGGGACGCGGTAAAATTGGGGGAAATGAAGCGAATCCTCGACGCCTGCGGCAGCCGGGCGGAGTTGTACCTTACCATTATGGCCTCCACCAAGACCAGCGACCTTCAGGATATTCTTAGACAATTTGAACCCTTCGGCTATCAATCGGTAATTATCACAAAAGTAGACGAAACCATGAGGATGGGGAACATAATCAGCGTCCTGGCGGAGAAGGGGAAATCTGTTTCGTATATCACCACTGGGCAGACCGTGCCCACCGATATTCAGCGGGCCGATGTGGTCCGGCTTTTATGCTGTCTGGAGGGCTTCAAAGTTAAATGGGAAAAAATGGAAGAACGCTTTCCTGTCAATAAGTATGATGAAATCCAGTGGGGTAGGTGAAGCATGGAAGATCAAGCGGAAAAATTGCGGGAGATTGTACGTCAAAGGGGCTCCGCTGTGGGACTTAATAGTAGTTCCGCCGGCGGGAGCCTTGGAACATCGTTTATCCCCAGGGTGGGGGATTCGGATGCGGGTATTTCGGTCTTTCCATCGTCCCGGGAGGGCGGTGGAATCGTGAAGGCCGGGGCGGATCGGCGTTACAGTTCATCCGTCCGGGATGGAAAAACCCGGATCATCACCGTCACCTCGGGAAAAGGAGGGGTAGGGAAGACCAACCTTTCGGTAAACCTTGCCCTGGCCTATGCCAGGCTGGGGAAGAAGGTGGTGGTGATGGACGCTGATCTGGGGCTTGCCAATGTGAATGTAATCCTCAACGTAATCCCCAAATACAACCTTTACCATGTGATTCGTAAACAAAAAACCATGCGGGATATTCTGGTGGAAACCGATTATGGTATTTCCATCGTTCCCGGGGCTTCGGGTTTTTCCCAGATAGCCAATATGACCGATGATGAACGGCAGAATTTTATCAATGAACTGGAAACCCTTTCGGCGGCGGACATTATCATTATTGATACCAGCGCCGGGGTGTCCAGCAATGTGATGGACTTCATAGCCGCCGCCGATGATGCGGTTATTATTACTACCCCCGAACCCACCGCCATCACCGATGCCTACGGGATCATCAAGATCATCGCCACCGAATACGAAAGCCCGAATATGGGGCTTAAACTGGTGGTAAACCGGGTAAAAAGCGTGGCGGAGGCCAAAAAAGTGGCGGACCGGATGACCAATATCGCCGGCCAGTTCCTAAACCTCAAGGTGGATTATCTGGGCTTTGTCTATGATGATTCGGCGGTGTCCCATGCGGTACTGCGGCAGCGGCCCTTTATGGTGGTTGATCCTAAGTGCAAGGCGAGTCTCTGCGTACAGCATATCGTGGACCGGATGGAAAAAAGTGAACTGAAACCTTCCGGGGGTTTTGGGGCCATGATGAAACGGCTCTTTGGGAAAAACTAACGCATGATTAACCTGCGCTGGAGCGTCATTGCGGCGGCGGCGGCATTTATTATTTCCCTTGTTCTGGGGATCTCCGTACGGGGCCAGATCCTCATTATTCTGATCCGGGCCTTTTGTTTTGCGGTGGTATTTTTCCTTCTGGCCGTCCTCATCTGGCGGCTTATCAACAAGTACATCCCTGAACTGCTCCATATCCCTTCCCCCGATGCCAATTCCCCTATGGCGGATATTGAACCGGAGGGCCGGGTAAATATCACCGTGGGGGACGGGGAAGATTCGATCCCGCCGAATGCGGCCCTGCCCCTGGAAGGAAAGATAGATGATGTGGGAAACATCGCCGATGTGATGAACCGCGGCCCTTCGTCCTCCGTTGACTCCGGCCCAGGCCCGGCGGAATCATCGGCGGCCTCTCCGGTTTCTCTGGGGCTTTCCCCGGAGCCCCTGTCCATTTCTCCGGCGGTCTTCGTCCCGCCCCAGAGGCCGGACCAGGGTATGGACCAGGGCCTTCAATCCGGTTATACTCAAAACAGGGATAATGTATCAAGGGTTTCTTCTCCTTCGATTCAGGCCCCTGCCGGCGGGTTTTCCGGTCTCGGAGATACATCCGGAAGCATTGAATCCCTGCCGGACCTGGATGCCCTGGCGGGAAGTTTTTTGTCCCCCGCGGCGGCGGGGGAAGATTCTGTTTTGGCAGGGCAGGGTTCGTCCCTCCGGCCGGCAACCGGGGCCCGGTCAAAGAAAAGCCGGGAAGTGGGGGAAGATTTTAATCCCAAAGAGGTAGCTTCCGCCATACAGACCATAATCAAGAGGGATTAAAAGGGAATCGATATGGGGACTGCTGACGGTAATCAGACTGCCGCCACTTCTGTGGAAGGAAAAACAGAAGAGGAACTCTGGCAGAAATACCGCAAAACCCGGGATCCAAAAATCCGGGAAGATTTTATTAAGCAGTACGCCCCTCTGGTTAAGTACGTGGCCGGCAAAGTAGCGATTGGTATGCCTTCCAGTGTGGAATTTGATGATCTGGTTGGTTTTGGCGTTTTCGGGCTTTTAGACGCCATCGAAAAATTTGAGCCGGAAAAGAACGTAAAATTCAAAACCTACGCCGTCACCCGAATCCGGGGGGCCATATTCGACGAACTCCGTTCTATCGACTGGGTTCCCCGTTCTGTCAGGCAGAAAACCCGGGAAGTGGAAGAAGCCATCGGAGCCCTGGAAGCCCAGTTGGGCAGAACCGCGACAGATCAGGAAATTGCCAATTCCATGGGGATGAATCAGGACGAGTACCTTAAAATTCTCATGAAAATTTCCGGTACATCGATCCTCTCCCTCAGCGATGTCTGGTTCACCGGGGATGAAAATGACAAGGTTTCCATCGGCGACAGCATTGAATCTCCCTCAAGCTTGAATCCCGATGTGATCGTTGAAAAGGACGAAATTCGCCGGGTAATTGTTGAGGCTATCAGTGAATTGCCCGATAAGGAAAAGAAGATCCTGGTTCTCTATTACTATGAGGACCTAACCTTAAAAGAAATAGGCCAGGTTTTGGAAGTTACCGAATCCCGGGTTTCCCAGCTCCATACCAAGGCTATACTTCGTCTCCGTTCCAAACTTACCAATATCAGGAAAGGGATCATATAAATAGAGGCAGGTTATGGTCAATTTTGTCGAGCTTCAACAGATCGTAAAAGAACAGTTGGAGCAGGACAGGGCCGTTCACGCTATTGACGCCTCGGGGGATACCCTTGAACTGGCGGTTGCCGAGGCGGCCACGCTTTTAGACATTCCCCTTAGACGGCTGGAGTACGAGATCGCCGAGCGGGGTTTCGCCGGTTTTTTAGGCGCGGGCAAAAAAGAATGGAAAATTCGGGCCTATGAACGGGCCGTGATAGATAAACGCGGGAATGATCTTCAGGCAGATGATAGCGAAGATAGCGAAGAAACCCTGGTCATCGAAGATTGGAACGGGGAAGCCTTCGTCCGGCTCTTCCTGGAAGGGGTTTTCCTCAAAGTTGTTCCCGCCAATGGCAGGGGCAGGGCCGTGCGGGACGAGGATGTTTTGGAAGCCCTGAAAGAGCGGGGAGTCCAGGAGTTTGACGAAACCCTGGTGAATAGCATCGTTAAAGAAGCGGCGGGGGAATATATCCGGATCGGTGAATACCAGCGGAATCCGGCCAACGATAGCGCCGTTTCTGTGGAGATTCTCGAAGGGGAGATGAAGGCCGGCGTAAAGATAAGCCGTCCCGGTCCCGGCGGGCGGGATTACTCCGCGGAAAATTACATTAATTTACTTCATAGCAACAAGGTATACCACGGTATCAACGAAGATGCCGTAAACAAACAGGTGGATAAGCCGCTTTATCAGGAACTGGTGATTCTGGCGGAAGGGGATAAGCCGGTAGACGGCCGGGATGCGTATATTCAATACAATTTCGAGACCGATAAGAGCAAAGTACGGCTCCAGGAGGGAAGCAACGGCCGGGTCAACTTTAAGGACCTTAACATTATCCAGAATGTGGTAGAAAACCAGCCCCTGGCCATAAGGATCGCCGCCCAGCAGGGTAAGAGTGGTAAAAATATCCGGGGGGTCCTGCTTCCCGCCAAGGATGGCAAGAATATCCCCCTGCCCCTGGGAAAGAATGTCCATGTGGCCGATGACGGAGTTACCATCCTCGCCGATATTAGCGGCCAGGTCCTGGTGGTAAACAACAAGATCAATGTGGAGCCCGTGTACACCGTGGACGGCGGCGTGAATTTGAAGAGCGGGAATATCGAATTCCTGGGAACGGTGATCATCAACGGTGATGTGGAAGACGGTTTCTTTGTTAAAGCCGCAGGAAATATCGAAGTAAACGGCACGGTGGAAAAGGCGGAGTTGGTATCCGATGGGGATATTATCGTTACCCAGGGCATTACCGGAAAGGGCGAAGGGACGGTCAGGGCGGGACATTCGGTATGGGCCAAGTTTATCGAAAACGCCCTGGTGGAATCCGGGGATCTGGTGGTGGTTTCCGATGGAATCATCAATTCCCGGGTGGATGCCGCCCACCGGGTTCTCTGTCAGGGAAAGCGGGCGGCTGTTGTGGGGGGGCGGGTCCGGGCCTGTGAGGAGATCAACGCCAAGACCCTGGGCAGCCCCATGAGCGGTACTGAAACGATTTTGGAAGCGGGTTTTGATCCAAAGCTTACAACCAGGCAGTTCCAGCTTACCGAAAGGAAGGAGAAACTCCGCAAACAATTTGAGGAGCTTCAACGGAACATCCAGACCCTTATCAATATCAGAAAACAGCGGAAAGCCCTGCCGGAAGACAAAGAAGCCGCCCTGGCGGAATTTATGTCCCAGCGGCAGTCTCTGATCGGCAATATCAAAAAGACCGACGAGGATCTCCTCAAAGTGCAGGGAATCCTCGATAAGACCGATGTCAACGCCCGGGTTTCCGCATCGGCCAAGGTGTTTCCCGGCGTTCGGATCCAGATCCGGGATATTCGGGAAGATATACGGACCGAATACAAGGCCGTTACCTTTGTGCTGGAAGAAGGGCTTATCCGGGCAGGCGCTTACGAAGAAGCCGATAAAGAATTGGTAAAGGTTCCCGATGGCTATACAGCCGATTGATCTTCAAACCCTTTTTACCCAGGTAGAGAAGGTTGGCAAGACCCAGGCCTCTCAAAAAGAGGGGGTCATGATCCAGCAGGCTATCCATTCGGTAACGGTGCAGCGGCGGACCGATGAAAATATCCAGTCCGTCAATGAAACCCAGGATACGGGGCGGGGTACTGAGGAAATCAATGACCGGAATACCCGCCGGCATCAGGGGGGGGAGGATGAGGGGAGCCGGGACCGGGGGGAAGGGGAAGAGGAAAAGCCCAAAGCTTCCGTATTCCAGGACCCCGCGCTGGGTAAGTATATAGATTTTACCGGGTAGCCAGGCTGGAGGGGAATTTGGCGCTGCAGCTTATCTTTTCCGGGGCAAGCCTTGTGCTTTGCGCCTTTTTCTTTGTCTATTTTCACATTTATATACGGCGGCGAACCGGGCGCGAAAACATCCTCGCCGGATACCGGGAAGAGGTGGATCGTCTTATCGCGGAGATAGACCGCGCCACCGACCGGGACGCCCGGCTGGTGGAGGAACGAATTGCCGAACTGCGGAAGGTTTTGGAGGATGCCGATCGCCGTATCGCCCTTCTGGACCGGCGCCGGGCCTCTACGGAGCTTTATACCGCCCTGGGAAAGAGCGCCCCCGCTGCCGTTCCCCCCGTTCCTCCGGCTGTTTCCTCCGCTACCCCCATAGCCACCGCCGAAACTCCCCCGGCAGCCCGCCCCATTACCGAGCGGGTGGTGGAACTTTCCCGGCAAGGTTTCGCGGCGGAACTCATCGCCGCCAAGCTGGGCTTAAGCCTCTCTGAGGTAGAACTGGCCATTACCGTTTCCCGGCGGCGGGGGGCTTGACCTTTCCCCCCGGGGTATTGTATAAAAAGCATGTTGCGCCGCCTTAGCTCAGTTGGTAGAGCAGCAGACTGAAAATCTGCGTGTCTAGAGTTCAATTCTCTGAGGCGGCAGCATAAGGGTCCGGGAATTTACCCCCGGACCCTTTGTTTTTAGGCTGTGTTTGATAAAGTTTTGGATCAGGGGACCGGCCTTTACTTTTTTCGTTTCTTTATGGGCGCATTTTTGCGTGCCGGGTCCGCGAAGTGGGCCCCGGATGCGCCCAAATTTTGAGACAGAATCCGGTGGTTTGACTGTGCTTAAATTTCAAGGCGGGGAAAATGACGAGTACCAAAATTGCGGCTTTGTACGGTGAAATTACCGCGGCTAAACATTGTGTGGCCCTGACGGGGGCGGGGGTAAGCACCCTTTCGGGGATTCGGGACTTCCGGGGGAAGAACGGTCTTTACAACGACATGGATGCGGAGAAGATCTTCGATATTGATTATTTTCACCGAGACCCTTCGTTTTACTACAGGTCTGCGGGGGCCTTTATCTACAACATTGATGAGAAGGAAGCTTCCGTGGTCCACAACTGCCTGGGAGAACTGGAAAAGCGGGGTTTTCTTAAGGCGCTGATCACCCAGAACATTGATTTACTGCATCAAAAGGGCGGTTCCCGGCATGTAATCGAAGTCCACGGCTCCCCCCGCGTTCATTACTGTCTGCGCTGTTCCGGTGTGCGGATGAATTTTGAAGAGGCCGCCGCCATTGTGCGCTCCGGGGGCCTTCCCTCCTGTCCCAGATGCGGCGGGGTACTTAAACCGGCGATCACCTTCTTTGGCGAAAGCCTCCCCATGGAAGCCCTGCGGGAAGCCACGGAAGAGGCCGAAAGCGCGGACCTTATGCTGGTCCTGGGGACCAGCCTTACGGTGAATCCCGCCGCCTCTCTCCCCCTCTACACCCTGCGAAGGGGAGGGCGGATCGTCATCGTCAACAACATGCCCACCCCCCTGGATTCCCGGGCTTTTATGCGTTTTGAGGACCTGGGGGAAGTTTTTG
>JAIRNB010000059.1 GCA_031258265.1 Treponema sp.
AAAAACGGCGTATACGCGGACCTTTACCGTTCCCAGTTTGGGTAAGCGAAACCCCGTAAGACAAAGCCGCCGCCGGTATTATTACTGCGTTTGTTTTGGAATCCGGGCGCATCCCCGCCTGCGGCGGGGACCGGGCTATCGCTGCAATCTTTTGGCTGCGCCAAAAGTATTTCCGCTCTATCCCTTGCGCGATAAGAGCAAGCGTAGCTTGTTAATTAAACCAATGTGGCTACGCATAGCGCCACCGTATGCCCCCAAATTGAAAAATGCGCCTCAGCTTTAGCTGAGGCAGTGCGCGCGCGGCACAACGTGCAAAGCACGTTGTGCTGGAACCCAAGCTGGCATCCATGCTATTTTTTAGCACATTTATTACAGCCGGCCCCGCGGGGGCAGGACGGCCGCGCTAATGGGCGTCCAAAAAAAGGGGGGGTAGTGGAGTAGACCGCAGGGCCAAACCCGCAGGGTTTGGCACGAGGACTACGAAACGAGGGGGGGCCGAGATGAACAGCCGCATACAAGCGGTCATATCCCCGGCTTTTGGAACCGGTGTGCCCCCCCCTTAACTAACATATTCCGTAAATGTTTTAAGATGCCTTACCCTCGCCATTAAAACCGTTTTCCGGTACTATAGGTCTACGGCGGGGTGTTCATTAAAAAGCCCCCAAATATACAAATTGGAGGGCTTTCATGTCCGATGAGTCAAAGGAATATCAGGGCCGGGCAACCATGGAAAAAATCACCTCCCTGGCAAAGCGGCGGGGTTTTGTGTTCCAGTCATCCGAAATTTACGGCGGCCAAAACGGCGCCTGGGATTACGGCCCCCTGGGCATAGAACTTAAAAACCGCATAGCCCGGGCCTGGTGGAAGGAGATGACCCAGCTCCACGACGACATCGCCGGTCTCGACGCATCTATCCTGATGCACCCCCGTACCTGGGAAGCTTCGGGGCATGTGGAGAATTTTACCGACCCTCTGGTGGACTGCAAAAAATGTAAGACCCGGTTCAGGGCGGATCAGATACCCCCCGAAAACCTGGCCGCCAAAAAGTGTCCCGAATGTGGGGGAGAATTAACCGATACCCGTAAGTTTAACCTGATGTTCAAGACCCATATCGGTCCGGCGGAGGACAGCGCCAGTGTTATTTATCTGCGGCCGGAAACCGCCCAGGGAATCTACGTGAATTACAAAAATATTGTCCAATCGAACCGGATGAAGATTCCCTTTGGCATTGCCCAGATTGGCAAGGCTTTTCGCAATGAAATTGTTACCAAAAATTTTATCTTCCGTACCTGTGAATTTGAGCAGATGGAGATGCAGTATTTTGTAAAACCCGGCACCGATGTGGAGTGGTTCAACGAGTGGCGCGGGCGGCGCTGGGCTTACTATGAAAAACTCGGCGTAAAGATGGACAGCCTCCGCTGGCACCAGCACGGCCCGGATGAACTGGCCCACTATGCCAAAGACGCCTACGACATCGAGTACCTCTTTCCCATGGGCTGGCGGGAATTGGAGGGGGTACACAACCGGTCCAATTACGATCTTACCCGGCACACCGAATATTCCGGCAAGGATTTACAGTACATCGATCAGGATAACAACGAGCGGTACATCCCCTTCATCATCGAAACCTCCGCCGGCCTTACCCGGACTCTTCTCATGATTCTTTGCGATGCTTACGATGAAGAAAAAATCGCCGATAAGGGGAACGATGATGACTGGCGCACCGTGCTTCGCTTTCATCCGGGCATCGCCCCCATTACGGCGGCCGTCCTTCCCCTGATGAAGAAAGACGGCCTGGCGGAACTGGCCCAGGATATTCGCCGCGAACTTAAAGAAGACTTCTCCACCGATTACGATCAGGGGGGGGCTATCGGCCGCCGCTACCGCCGGCAGGATGAGGCGGGGACCCCTTTCTGCATCACCGTTGATTACGAATCCAAGGACAACGGTACCGTAACCCTGCGTTTCCGGGATTCCATGGAACAGGTACGGGTCCCCCGGACACAGTTGGCCCAGCGGCTGCGGGACGAGATCAAGGCCTACAAACGAAGTAAATAAACCCTTGGTTGGGGCGGAACCTCATTCCCCCAGGACCCTGACAAGAACCTGCCGGGTCCGGGGGCCGTCGTATTCGTTAAACCATATCCCCTGCCAGGCGCCCAGGAGGAGCCGTCCGCCGCTGACGATAAGGGTCAACGATGGCCCCACCAGACTGGTCTTGGCATGGGCGGCGGAGTTACCCTCCCCATGGCGAAATTCCTGGCGGTCCGGGGAAATGGCGTTCAAAGCCAGGATCATATCCCGGGGTACATCGCTGTCCGCGTTTTCATTCACCGTCACCGCGGCGGTTGTATGGGGGACAAAGACCACGCAGATTCCCTCCCGCAGGCCGGAAGCGGCCACCGCCTTCTCCACCTTTCCGGTAATATCGATCCACTCGCTGGAAGACCGGGTAATAACGCTAAAGGATGTCAAAGCGGTCATGCTTTCCCCCAGGGCCAGTTAATTCAACTATTAGCAAACTAATCGTCTATGGCGCCGTACACGGTCTGGGCAAAACGTTTGGGCAAATTTTCGTTAGCCCCGGGGTAACGCTGAATAAGAAAGACCGCCACCATATCCTCCGCCGGGTCCACACAGTACCAGGTTCCCAGCATGCCGTCCCAGGCCCATTCGCCGGGGGAACCGTTAAGACCCGCCAGGGCGGTATCCATCATGGTTCTGACTCCCAGGCCATAACCATAGCCGGCTATTGAGGGAAAGCCAAACTGGGCCAAACGCTGCGCCGGGACAATATGATTCCGCCGGATAAGTTCCAGGGTTTTCCGGGACAGGATCCGTTCCCCATCCAGCTTGCCATTGCCCAACAGCATGAGTCCGTAGCGTCCTATGTCCCGCAGTGTGGAATTAAGGCCGCCGCCGCCGGATTCAAAGGCCGGGGCGTTCTGGGAAACCGGGTCCAGATCCGTTTTTTCTTTAAGCCCCGCCTCGGTCCACTCATAGGCTTTGGCAAGCCGCGAACGCTTTTCCCCGGGTACAAAAAAAGCCGTATCCCTTAGGGCCAGGGGTTCCAGCACCGCCTCTTTCATATAAACGCCCAGGGTTTTCCCGGACAGCGCCTCGATAAGGGCCCCCAGCACATCGTGGGAAAAACCGTACATCCAATACTCGCCGGGATGAAAACAAAGGGGAATACCCGCCATGGCTTCCACCGCCTTCATGGTGGTCAATTCCCCTTTCAGCCGCCCATGGGCTTCGGCGGCGGCCCTGGCGGAGTAACTGTCCGCTCCGGGATAAGGGATGCCGGAAGTCATCGTAAAAAGATGCTCAAAGGTGATAGGACTCTTGGCATCCACTATTCGCAGCTGCCCCCGCTCATCATGGGCGGCGACCTTAACATCCTTAAAGGCGGGAATAAATTCCCCGATGGGATCATGGAGCTTAAATAAGCCTTTCTCGTAGAGGGTCATGGCCGTTACGATGGTAAAGGTCTTTGACATGGAATAGATACGGTAGATTGTCTCATTGTCCATGGGGACCCGGTGTTCCAAATCCTGGAACCCAAAACTTTTTTTGTAGGCCTCCTCCCCGTGCCGGATAATCATGGCCCCGGCGCCGGCAACCTCTCCCTGATCGATGATACGCTTCAGGTAATCGTCCACATTCCCCAGCCTCTTTCCGCTGAATCCGCCCTTTGAATTTTCCACCGGAGCTTCCTCCATTATAAAAATTTAAAAATCGCCGCAGGGCTTTGCCTGCGGGGGTCTGGTATCCTAACACCGTTAAGCCTGCAATCCGGGGCTGTCCCAAAACTTCAGCCTTTGGAACAAGCTCATCTATTTTTAAATTCAGACGCTGTGCGGTACGGTCCCGCGTTAAATACAGGTAAAAGCGCCGTCAATGATAAAATCGGAACCGGTAGTAAAGGCGCTGGAGTCCCCCGCCAGGTACACGGCGATTCCCTGGAGTTCCTCCGGCCTTCCCAGCCGTCTAACCGGGGTGGCCTCCTTCCATTTTTCGATAAGCGGCTTAAGCAGATCGTTACTCAGGGTAAGGTCCGTGCCAATATAACCAGGGCTGATGCTGTTCACCCGCACATGCCTTGACGCCCACTCCACCGCCAGGGATTTGGTAAGCTGGACCACCGCCGCCTTTGACGCATTGTAAGAACTCTGGGGCTGGGGCACATTGACAACGTGGGCGGACATGGAAGCGGTATTGATAATCGAACCTCCGCCCTGGCGGATCATCACCCGGCCCGCCGCCTGGGCGGTCAAAAATACGCCGGTAAGATTTACGCCGATAACCTGATTCCAGTCATCCAGGGACATTTCTTCCGCCGGGATATGTTTGGCAATTCCCGCGTTACAGAAAGCCGCGTCTATCCTACCAAAACTCTCCAGAATTGCCAGAATCATGGTGTCTACGCTTGCGGGCCGGGTAACATCCGTTTGGACCGCGATGATTTTCCGGCCCGTGGCGGCGGCAAGCCGTTCCGCCGCCGCCTTCGCCGTATCTCCGTCGATGTCCGCCAGGGCCACATCGGCCCCTGCCTCCGCCAGGGCGGAGGCAATACTATAGCCTATGCCCCGTCCGCCGCCGGTGACAAAAGTCTTTTTGCCGTCAAGCCGCAGTTTTTCTAT
>JAIRNB010000141.1 GCA_031258265.1 Treponema sp.
GGCCCGATAACGCCAGGTCCGGTCTGTCTTTCCACAGCGCCGCCGGGGAATATCTCGATAAACTGGCTTTCCGCGATGTACAGGTAAACCCCTGTAAGAACCGGGGGAGAACCCTGTTCCCCCGGCATGTGCATACGGAAAGCTTCGGGGAAGCCCAGGGTGTCGCGGTAAAAGGCGGCCGTCTTTTCCACATCCCGGGCCCGGATGGCGATATGCGCTAAACGCGGTTTCATGTTTCCCCCTGTGTCCGCAGTATCCTTGCCTCAAAGGGCCCCAAAACGCCGGAAACTCCGGCAATTTGCTTTTCTTCTCCGGTAAAATTCATGAGGAAGACAAAATCCGCTTTGCCGTTACTGCGGAGCTGGACGCTGACGCCCTCCGGCAAATCCCCGAACAGGGGTTTGATCCCCGCCTCCGCGGTGATCAGGCGGTAAAAATCGTCGAGAAAATCCTCCCCGGTCCGGGCGGCAATGAAGTAGGCCCTCCCCTCCCCCCGGCGGCACAGCGTCAGGGCGGGGCGGCCCGCGTAAAAATCAGCGCCATAGACCCCCAGGGTCTCCGCGCCCCGGGCATGGATAAGCTCGCAGAGATCAAAGGCCCGGTAACTCTTGCCGTTCCACTCGATGGAATTCGTCTCGCCGGGGTACAGGGCGTCGATTTCCTCACACCAGATCCCCAGGGTTTCCTTGAGGGGGCCGGGGAAGCCCCCCAGGAAGGCCAGGGTACTTTCGTTCACATAACCGGTGGCGTAGGTTGCCACCAGGGTTCCGCCCCGCCGGACAAAGGCGTCCAGCCTTTCCGCCGCCCCTTCCCGCAGCATGTAGAGCATGGGGGCGATTACCAGGCGGTACTTATCAAGGGTCTGCCGGGAATCGATTATGTCCAGGGGGATACCCCGCTTCCAGAAGGGACGGTAATGGCCGCCCACCGTTTCCCCATAGCCGGTTTTATCCTGCAAAAAACCCTTGGCATCCTCCAGGGCCCAGCGGACCTGGTAATCGTGAATCAGCGCCGCCTGGGCCGGGGTATCGGCCCCCGCCAGATCGTCCAGGCCCTTTAGACATTCCCCCAATTCGGCAATTTCACGGAAGACCCGGGTATGTTCGCTGCCCTCATGATCCACCACCGCGCCGTGATGCTGCTCCGGCCCTCCCCGGCTCTTACGGAACTGGAAATACTGGACCGTATCCGCGCCGTGGGCCAGGGCCTGGAGGGACTGGAGCTTGTGGAGAGCCGGCCTGTGCAGTTTGGCTACGGGCCGCCAGTTGGTGGCGGAGGGGCAGGATTCCATCAGCATGAAGGGCCGCCTTTTAAGGCCCCGCATCAGATCATGGAAATACGATGTCCACAGGCCAATTTCGCCGTTCCCCTCCGCGCTGGTCCACTGGGGGTAGGAATCCCAGGAGACAACATCGAGGACTTCGGCGAAACGGGCGTAGTCTATCCCTGTATAACCGGCCATAAGGTTTGTGGTGCAGGGAATTTCCGGGGTAATCTCCTTGAGGGGGGCCGTCTCGTTCAGGTAAAAATCTACAAACTGTTCGGTGGTAAAACGGCGCCAGTCCAGTTTAAGGCCGTTATGCCCCCCGTTACCGGGGCTGCCGGGGCTTTCGATCTGATCCCAGGCGGTGATCGTGCCGCTCCAAAAGGCGGACCACCAGGCTTCGTTCAGGGCGTCCAGGGTTTTGTACTTATTTTTTAGGAATTCGCGGAATTTGACCTGGCAGAGGGGGCAATGGCAGGAACCGGAATACTCATTGGAAATATGCCAGACCGCCAGGGCGGGGTGGTCCTTGTAACGCCGGGCCAGGAGACTGTTAATAGTCCTGGTTTTTTCCCGGTACACCGGGGAAGAGAGGCAGTGGTTGTGCCGTTCCCCGTGGACATTCCGCAGACGATTCCCGTTCACCCGCAGCACCTCGGGGTACTTCTTGCTCATCCACGCGGGCCGCGCCCCGGAAGGAGTTGCCAGGACCGCGGCGATACCGTTTTCAGCAAGCATATCCATCACCTCGTCAAGCCACTCGAAACGGTAGACCCCCTCCTCCGGTTCCAGGGCGGTCCAGGAGAAGATCCCCACGGAAAGGGTGTTGATACCCGCCAGTTTGGCAAGGCGCATATCCTCTTTCCAGATATTATCCTTCCACGGAAGCCACTGCTCAGGGTTGTAATCACCCCCATGCAGGATATGGGGAAATTTCTTTGCCACCGGCGGATACCTCATGACACGCTCCTAACAAATTTAAAATTAAAGCCCTTCCCAAAACTAAAGCTTTTGGAAAGCAATACCAACAAGCTAAAAAGGGGGAGCCAATGAATTCCAAAATTTAAGGGCATAGGTTTTCTATATGCAGCCTTTTTTGACGCTGCTCCCCCTCACTCCGTAGTCCTCCCGGGCTTCGCCCGGTCCGGTCTACTCCGCTACCCCCACTCTTTTCCCGCCGGATACGCAAAGGCCCCCGGCATAGCCGGGACATGGTTTTAGGACAGGTGTTTTTTAGGCGCAAAGCCCGCAGCCGCCTAAGATTTTTTGCCGCTATAATCGCCGCCGGCGCTGATTTCCCCCTGGAAGGCTTCCACCGAAGCGGTTTTTTCATAAAACCGGGGAACCGCCGCCATGATTCCCCTGACCGTGTAAAAGGGATCGTCCTTTTCAATGGGGAGTTTTACAGTCATGCCGCCGGCGCCGGCCTTGTATATGGCGGTAATAAGCTCGATGGTGTTGCGGCCGTCCCGGCCGCTTATGGCAGGGCGGCCCCCCGTTTCCAGGGCCCCCAGGAGCTGTTCAATCTCCCCGGTGTGGACGCTGTAGGCCAGGGGCTTTTGGGCCGCCGCAAAATTGTTTAATTCCTGTTCCAGCGCCGCATCGTGTTCCGCCAGGGGGAAGGCGTTGGGGCCGGCAAGGCTGGCGTGAACCTTCCAGGGGGCGGAAAGGCGGGCCCTCTCGCACTGGAAGATAAGCTGCTGCTCCTCGCCGTGGTGGATCACGGAACTGGTTATCTGGGCCAAAGCCCCGCCGGGGTACTGCAGCACCGCCACGGACAGATCCTCAACCTCAGCGTTACTGTGGGCCGCGTTACTGATGACCGCCGTCACCTTTTCCGGAAGACCCATCATCCAGATAAGCATATCAATGTGGTGGACCGCGTGGTTTAAGGTACAGCCGCCCCCCTCGGTCTCCCATTTACCCCGCCACCACAGATCGTAGTAATGGAAACCCCGCCACCAGAAGGAATCCACCTGGGCGTGGAGAATCCGCCCCGCAAGGCCGCTGTCCAGGGCTTTTTTAAGGGACGCGATGGGATCGCGGAAACGGTTCTGGGCTACCGCCGCCAGGATTTTCCCGCTTTCCTTTTCCGCGGCCAGCATACTGTCACATTCTTCAAGACTGGCGGCCATCGGTTTTTCCACCAGAACGTGCAGGCCGGCCCTAAGACATTTAATCGCTATTTCGGCGTGACAGAAGGGGGGAGTACAGACGCTTACCAGATCAATGGAAACGCCGCCTTCTCTATGGGCCTGTAACATCGCGTCCACGGAGTCATACACGGCAACGGCGGGAAGGGCGTATTTTTCCTTGTACCCATGGCACTTCTCCGGCACAATATCGCAAAAGGCGGTAATACGGCAGCGCCGGGGAAATATCAAGTAGCCTTCGATATGGAGCCGGGAAATATTCCCCGTTCCCACTATCGCCACGTTGATAAGACGATTGCCCAT
>JAIRNB010000109.1 GCA_031258265.1 Treponema sp.
CAAAAAGGGAAAACGGCAGATATAACGGACGCCCCATTTGCCCGCCGCGGCGCATGCGCCGGCAGGGGGCGAAGTAATTGCCCTGATAAGGGGCGTTAAAGAAAAAATGTAACACCCGCCCGGCGCACGGCAACTGTATTTATCCCGGTCAAATGCAAGGGCGGCTTTAGGCGGGCGGGCGCGCCGCGGGGCCGGCTGTGATAAATGTCTAGGTTTTTGCACAGCAAAAACCTAAAGCCCAAAAATGGCATGGATGCCATTTTTGGGCAGCGCAAGGGATTGTAGGGGCCCAAAGGGGCCACCGCAGCCCCGGAGGGGCGAGGAGGCCGGAGCGCGGGAGCGCGGAGCCCCGAAAAGCCCGGTTTCCGGTGAGGAACACCGGAAATGCGCCCAAATCCACAAGCTTAAATGTGTCAAAATACCCAGGAACCGCTTTAAACCGGGCAAATACCCTCAATCCGGCTAATCTTGCTATCTCTTTACCCAAAATGTTAGACTAGGATTCGTCATGATGGCCGGTCTGTAAAACGGGCAGTTGTATAATTTCTTAACAAACAAGCTCCAGGTTTGAAACGGAATGGTACAGTGAATCCCCAGGACTGCGCCCGGCGGGGCCCTATTTATGTACGGAGATAGCCTTGTTTCTTAAACGCCTAGATGTATTCGGATTTAAGTCCTTTGCCGACCGGACTCAGGTCGAATTTGCGGGGGGGATCACCGCCTTGTTGGGTCCCAATGGCTGCGGGAAGTCCAATGTGGTGGACGCCGTTAAGTGGGTTCTGGGGGAACAGGCTTCCAAGGCGCTGCGGGCGGAGAAGATGGAAGATGTGATCTTCAACGGCACGGAAAGCCGCAAGGCCCTTAATGTGGCGGAAGTAACCCTTACTATCGCTAATGAGACGGGGCTTTTGCCTCTGGATATGCCGGAAATCGAGATTAAGCGGCGGCTCTACCGTTCCGGGGAAAGCGAATATTACATCAATGCCCAGCCTGTGCGGCTGCGGGAGCTGCGGGAGCTTTTCTGGGATACCGGAGTAGGCAAAGGGGCCTATTCGGTAATGGAACAGGGCCGGATAGACCAGATTCTCTCATCCAAGCCGGAGGAGCGGCGTTACCTCTTTGAGGAGGCGGCGGGGATTACCCGGTACAAGCTGCGGGGGGCCGAAGCGGAGCGGAATCTGGCTAAAACCGAGGAAAACATGCGCCAGGTGGAGGGCGTACTGGGGGAAATTAAGCGGTCCTACGACAGCCTCAAGGTTCAATCGGAAAAAACTATCAAATACCGGGCCCTGCGGGAGGAGATTTTTAACCTGGAACTGGATATTCAGCTTCTCAGGCTTAAGCAGTTCAAAGACGAGCGGGACGGCCGGAAGGAAACCTTTGCCAAACGGGAGGCGGAACGGGATTCGATCCGGGCCGAGATGGAAGCGGCCAACAGATCCCTGGAAGAAAAGATGGACGAGGTAAACCTGATGGAGGAAAAACTCGTCGATTATCAGAAAAGTATCTACGGCCTCATGGTGGAAAAAAACGCCAGGGAAAAGGAAGGACGGCTCCTGGCGGAACAGCGGGGGGAAATCCAGGAGAAAATCGGGGAAAACCAGGGCCGGGAGCGGGTAATACAGGAAAAAATCGCGGTTTTAAGCGCCGATGCCCAGGAACAGGATGCGGCGGTGGAGGATCTGCGGAAAAAGGCCGCCGGTATAGAAGATAATATCGTGGCCTTCCAGGAGAACATCCGAATCGCCAGTTCCCGCATTGGGGATAATGAACAGGATGTTCTCCGCCTGGAGGAAGAGATCCGCCGTTTGGGGGAGGAGCAGGCCCTTTACGAAAGGGACTTGGCGGCCATTACCGATGACATTGTGGCGGCCCTGGACGCGGGTCTAAAGGAGGCCGGTTACTCCGCCGCGGAACGCCGCGCTTTGGAAGGGGAACTCTCCGAAACCCTGGGGCGGCTGCGGACCCTGCTGGCGGGGCGGGAAACCCTGATCCACGACCTGGCCGCCGCCGCCGCGGCGGCGGCGGAGCGGGGAGGCGCCGGGGGGCCCGGGGCGGAAGAATTGGCCCGTATCGCCGCCGGCCTTGCGGGGGCCCTGGAGGAGGCTGCCGCCGGCGCCGGCAGGGCTCTGGAACTCTTTGAAGGCTACCGGAAAAGTTCCCCCGCCTTTATCGACGATTTTCTTACCCCCGAGGGGATCATCACCCAAAAACGCGGCCTGGATACCAAGATCCGGCTTGCCAAGGAAGGTATTGAAGATCGGCGGAACAGTATCGGCGCCCTGCGGCGGAATAATGCCGAATTGGGAGAGCGGATCAACGAGTACCGGAAAACCCTGGAGGATCTGCGGGTAAGCCGGGCCCGGATGGAAGCCCAGGCCCACTCCGCGGAGGAACAGGCCCGGCTGATCCGCCGGGAACTGGCCGGCCAGCAGGGGCTTTTGGAGACTATCCGAACGGAGATCGCCGCCTATCACCGGCGGCTTGAGGAAACCGACGGGCGGATCGCCGCTGCCGCCGGGGAAATTGCCAATATCGAACGGAAAAGCGCCGGCCTGGCCAGGGAACTGGAAAAACTGGAAAAGGATATTGCCCGGCGGAACGGGGATGTGGCGGGAAAACAGGCGGCCATTAAAAAGCGGGTGGCCGAACTTGCCAAGGTCCAGACAATTCTGGAAAAAACAGGCCAGGAGCTGGTCCAGTCGGAGACGGAGATCAGGAATATCCAGGATAACTTTAGGGAGACCCATTCCCGGGATCTGCTGGAATTCGAGGAGAGGACCTTTACCATTGCCGCTTCTCCGGCGGAACTGCGGGAAAAGCTGGCGGGGGCCAGGGAGCGGCTGCGGAGCCTGGGTTCCGTGAATCTGATGGCCCCGGAGGAATTTGCCGAGGTAAAAGAACGTTTCGATTTCCTTAACGGCCAACTGGAGGATCTGAACAAGGCCCGCCGGGATCTGGAGGACCTGACCAGGGAGATCCGTTCCGAATCGAAAGACCTTTTTATCAGCGCCTATAACAAGATCAAAAGAAATTTTCACAATATGTTTCGCCGTCTCTTTGGCGGAGGCCGGGCGGAATTGCGGCTTTTGGACGAGAACCATGTACTGGAATCGGGGATTGAAATTTATGCCCAGCCGCCGGGAAAGAAGCTGGAAAATATCAACCTCCTTTCCGGGGGGGAAAAGTCCATGACCGCCGTAGCCCTGCTCTTTGCCACCCACATGGTCCGGCCCTCGCCCTTTTGCCTCCTGGACGAGATTGACGCCGCCCTGGACGAGGCCAACGTGGGCCGTTTTGTACAGGTTCTGCGGGAATTCGCCCGGTTAAGCCAGTTTATCGTGATTACCCACAACAAACGGACCATTTCCGGGGCCAGCACCCTGCTGGGAGTCACAATGGAAGAATCGGGGGTAAGTAAGATGATCTCCACGCGGCTGGAAAATGACGATACGCCGCCCCCCCCGCCGGAGACAGAACCCTATGAAGAAGAAGACGTGGAATATGAAGACGGCAGGGAACTGCCTATCGGCATAGACGATCCCGCCCAGGTAAGCGAAGCGGAACTGCGTCCCATCCGGACAAACCGGGCCCGCCCCGCCGCGGCGCTTGGCGCCGGGGAAGGGGAAACCTAAGCCCGTTTTTTTGGTAAACGCATAGAAATTTTTATCTTTCTATTTTTTGGGCGCATCCGGCCGCATACGCGGCCGGACCGGGCTATCGCTGCAATTCCTCAGCCCGCCTGCGGCGGGCTTCCGGTATTTCCGCTCTATCCCTTGCGCTGCTAAAACATGGCATCCATGCCATGTTTTAGCTTTACATTTTTGCTTCGCAAAAACGTATACACCTATCACAGCCGGCATCCCTGCCGGCCAGGCTGTATATTAAACCAATGTGGCTACGCATAGCCCGGAACAGGCAACCGTAGGTTGTATATTAAACCATTGCGGCATTGACGAGTGCCAATAAAGCCCCAAATTAAACTGCCGCGCTCCGGCTTTAGCTGGAGCAGTGCACGCAGGGTACGGCCCTAATTTCCCAGTGTTGGACTAATGCGGCCAAGCTTTAGCTTGGCCAGGGCGCGCGCGGCCCAAACCGCAGGTTTGGGCTGGGTCTAAAGCCGGCATCCATGCCATTTTTTAGCACACCTATCACAGCCGGCCCCGCGGCGCGCCCGCCCGCCTAAAGCCGCCCTTGCATGTGGCCGGGATAAATACAGTTGTCATGCGCCGGGCGGGTGTTACATTTTTTCCTTAACGCCCCTTACCAGGGCAATTCCTTCGTCCCCTGCCGGCAGGCTGTATATTAAATCAATGTGGAACCGCATCAGCCCCTTCGGGGCTGTGCAGTAAGGAAATTTATAGCACAACGCCGCTTCGCGGCTGGTGCATCAGCCCCTTCGGGGCTGTGCAGTAAGGAAATTTATTACACGACGCCGCTTCGCGGCTGGTGCATCAGCCCCTTCGGGGCTGTGCAGTTTTGTAAACGTTGCATTATTTGAGCCGGAACAGAGCGCGTAAGCTACACTTACGACGGGGTATTAAACCCCCTCGAATAAACCCGTGAACGGTTACAAATATTTAGTTGAATGTTACTATTCACAGCCGCCACGAGGTGTTTACGTATCGTCAGCCCTTACATCCTACAGTTCGTCACTCCGGGGGCGGGGGGAATAGCTCTTTGAGGGGATAGGGTTTCCTCAGACAC
>JAIRNB010000200.1 GCA_031258265.1 Treponema sp.
TATGACAGGGACCGGGCGGGAACCCAGACCATAACCGTGGACTACTACGGCAAACGGACGGTTTTTGCGGTGAACGTGCTTGGCCTTACCGGTATTACGGTAGCCTCTCCCCCCAGGAACACTGAGTATTATACCGGGGAAGAAATTGATCTAACTGGCCTTGTGGTGAGGGGCGCATGGAGCGACGGATCAAACGCGCCGGTGAATATCACGAAAAGCAACCTTTCAGGCTACGATATAACCCGTGGCGGAAGGCAGGATGTCATAGTCTATTATTCGGGGAAGACGGCGACATTCCCGGTAACGTATATGACCTTTGAATCTTTGTCGGTCAACAGAGCGCCAACAAAGACGAAATACGAGCTTGGTGAGGAGCTCGATATAACGGGTATCCAGATTCTGGGGACCTGGCCGGGGCATAGTCTGTCGCTGGTGAATAATTCGCGCCTGAAGATTACCGGATATGATCCGCTCCGGGCGGGAGGGCAGAAAGTTACCGTTACGGTGGGCGGCCAAAGTGATTCTTTTACGGTAACGGTAAGCAATCCTTTTGAGGGCGTTTGGGCCGGACGCTGGAAAACCGGCACCCAGGTAGTTGCCGGTAAGCGCAGGGATATATTAACGCCGGTAACTTTAACAATAGAGGGAAGCGCATGGTCGCTGCGGACGCGGGACAGCGCAGGTGAATCCGTGGAATTGCGCGGGGTATATACCCCTGACAGCGGCGTCCACGCGAATCTCCGCTGCGATGACAAGAGAGGCGCGGGAGAGGTTAATAGGGATTCGTCTACGGTAATGAGACTGCGGACCGGCCTTATCAGCAGTGAAGTAACCTTGGATAAAGTCAGGTAAAATCAGGTAAAGCCTGTGACAGGCCCTGCCGTCCGGCTGACGGCCTGTGCTTGTATTGGCTGGCCGCAGAGGGGGGGTAGCGGAGAAGACCGGACCCGGCGCCAGCCGGGGAGGACTTCGAAGCGAGGGGCGGGCCGCGATAGAAATTGCCCTGCATTGGCGGCTATGCTTCCGGCTTTTGGAAGCCCTGTGCCCCCCCTCCTTAGTTCCGGGCTATTGGCTGGGTTTCCGCAAAAGATTTACCGCCTGCTCCCGGGATTCCGCGTTGATTACCTGCTCCCGGCGGGCGGGATCGTTCAGGACGGCCCCCACGGCGGCGAGGAACTGGATATGGGGGCCGCTGGTCTTTTTGGGGGAAACAACCATGATAAAGAGCCGGGATTTTTCGCCGTCCATGGATTCAAATTCGATGCCGGCTTTTTTTATTCCCACGGCTACGCAGATGTCTTTGACGCCATCGGTCTTGGCGTGGGGCAGGGCTATGCCGTGCTGCATGCCGGTACTCATGGATTTTTCCCGTTCAAAGATGTCGTGGAGTACCAGGTCCCGGTCCTCCAGTTTGCCGTGGACGGCCAGGATGTCTACCAGTTCGGTGAGGATCTCTTCCTTGGCGCCGCCCCGCAGGTCTATGACGGTACATTCCCCGGTGATAAGGTCCAGGATTTCCTGGGTGGTTCTGCCCTGGCCTTCCATGAGTCCCCTTCGCATGGAGGCGGGGTCCGCCGCTGTTTTAAGTTTTTCCATGGTGTCGCTGAGGCGCAGCAGCACTTCATAAACCGCGGTTTTTACGAAAGGCAGGTCCTCCCCGGCGGTTTCAATGTCCAGGACGCTGTCCCTCCGGCTGATAGAGAGGGCTATGTTGTCTTTCCGGGCCTGGGAGAGACCTTCCCCCATATTCATCATCTGGACGTAAAAGCCCTCCGCCCGCAGGTCTTTAAGGAGGGTATCGGCAACCATGCCGGCGATTTCATCGTCGTGGAAATCCCAGGAGACGGCGGCGGAGTCCCCGGCTTTGACGGGGCTGCGAGTGCCCGCGCCGCCCAGGCGGAGGGTAAAGCTGAGGAGGGGAGGGGCGGCCAGGGTGGTGATAAGGGTCATGAGGATGACTACGCCGAAGAGACTTGAGTCCAGGACCCCGGAGGCAAGGCCGATACCGGCGATGATCAGGGCCACCTCCCCCCGGGGGACCATGCCGGCGCCGATCCGCAGGGCCCCCCTGCCGTTGAAGCCTAAGAGCAGGGCCGGTCCGCCGCAGCCGATGACCTTGGACAGGACCGCCGCCAGGGTATAGATTAGCCCGAAGAACAGTACCGGCGGCGAGATGATGTCCCGCAGATTCACCATCATGCCCATGACGGCAAAGAAAATGGGGACAAAGAATTCGTAGAGGCCGTGAAGCCGTTCCTGGATCACCGGGGCGATGTCGGTTTTGGAGAGGGAAAGGCCGGTGATATAGGCGCCGATGATCATGGCCAGCCCCTGTTTTTCAAAGATCCCCGCCAGAAGCAGGGCGATACCCAGGGCCAGGGCCATAAAATCGTGGCTGTGCTTGAAGGTCTTTAAAAAACCGGCGATTTGCCGGGAGAAGATGAGGCCCAGGGCGGAAAAACCCAGCCAGATGCCGAAGGCTTTACCGGCGATGGCCAGGATTGCCAGGGGATTCAGGCTGCCCTGGCCCCCCTGGAGTACCGCGACGATCCCCAGTACCACCGCCAGGGCGATGATCCCCAGCACATCGTCAAAGACCGCCGCCGCCAGGGTGGTGACTCCTTCGGGGGAATCCATCTTCTTTTGGTCGGAGAGGATTCGGGCGGTGATGCCTACGGAGGTGGCGGTGGAAAGGATACCAAGGAAAAGGCAATGGGGGTCTGTGAAGGAACTGCCCAGGAGGAGGACCCCCGCCAGGTCTCCCAGGATAAAGGAAAACAGCACCCCCCCAATGCCGATGATCCCTCCGGCCAGGGAGTAGCGCAGGAAAAGTCCCAGGTCCGTTTCCAAGCCGGAGGCAAAGAGCAGGATAATCGAGGCCACCGTGGCAAAGGAGTACAGCTCCGGGCTTACCGCCATGGCGCTCCCCTCCGGCAGGGGGAAAAGTCCCTGGGGGAAACCAGGCAGGCCGACACCCCCCAGGGCATAGGGACCGATGATCACCCCGGCCAGAAGTTCCCCCAGGACCGGGGGAACACCCAGTTTCCGCGCCAGCCGCCCGCAAAAACGGACCGCGAAAAGAATCAGTCCAAGCTGGAAAACCAGTTCGGCCATGACTTCGGTAAGGTTCACCGGATTCTCCTCAGGTTAAGCCTTCACATTACGGGTTTTAGGATTCCGCGGCGGCTTCCCGGACCCATTGGAGATGCCGCAGATCGGTGTCCCGGGAGATGGTACAGTCCGCCCCCAGGACTACCCCGGTCCGGCCCGCTTCGTTTAGTATCCGCCGGGTTTCCGCTTTGATCTCCGCTTCGGTCCCCCGGTAAAGGATTCCCTCCGTGGTATTGGCAAAGCCCCCGATGACGGGCCGGCCGCCGAAGAGTTTTTTCCCTTCTCCCAGGGAAACTTCTTCGATAGCTGAAGCCCAGTTAATGATCTGGGCGGGGTATCCTGTAAAATGGCTAAGATCGTTCCGGCGACCCGCGTAACCGCAGACATGGAGGATGTTGAGGGCCGCCGAAGCCCCGGCTCCGGCGGCCGCCGTGTTTGCCGCCTCCAGCACCCGGGCGTCCGCGGGGGCAAAGATCTGGCGGATAGCTTCGTCGTCAATACGGCTGTCGTTCTGATCCTGGGCGCTGAAGTAGATTCCGTCGGTCCCCCCTTCGGTAATAACCCTGCGGGCCAGGACTGCCAGGTCCTCCGCCGCGGTATTCAGGGCGTGGATAAGGGCCTCCCGGTCTTCCTGGATAAAATCCCCCAGCAGGGCTTCCGGGGCTTTCTTTGAGGAACGGCGGCTGAATTTAAAACTGGTAACCGGGGAAAAGATATTGTAAAAATTCAGGACCTCTTTTCCAAAGACGGCGGTAAGTTTTTTTACAAATTCCACCTGTTTTTCGATCCAGGGATGATTGGGGCCGATAGAAGAGACTTTGCGGAGTTCCGCCGCCGTTTCCGCCTCCTGGAATTCCCGGTTGGGGTAAATAAAAAACCCGTCACTCATGATCTTAACAAAGTCAGGCTGAAATTCCCGGTAGTATTTCAAATGCCCTTCCATGTTCTGTTCAAACATTTCAGGGTGCTTAAAACCGTCCATCACTTCATCGGCGGTGAAGTGAAACCAGAATCCC